>NZ_JBFROI010000024.1:0-9910 GCF_041471405.1 Vibrio sp. 10N.261.52.C11 | reverse complement strand
AAATCTTGAAATCTTGAAAATTAAAAATTAAAAAACTAAAAAGCCCCGTAAACATGTTTGTTTGCGGGGCTTTTGTCTGTCTTTTACGCGGTTCTATTAATCTAAAGAGAGCTTACTTATGACGCTCTTTCAGCTTGTTTACCACATCATCCATCGATAAGCCTTGGTCTTGAAGAAGAACCATTAGGTGGTAAATCAAATCTGCTGATTCACACACTAACTCCGCCTTATCGCCCGACGTCGCCGCAAGCGCGACTTCAACGCCTTCTTCGCCCACTTTTTGCGAAATACGCTTGGTGCCACGGGCATATAGACTGGCAGTATAAGAAGATTCAGGATCGGCGTCCTTGCGGGCAGCCAATAGCTGCTCAAGCTGATGAAGCCACACCATCTGAGACTCTTCTTGCTTGTCTCCATCCCAACACGTTGTTGTACCTGTGTGGCACGTTGGACCAATGGGATTAACTTTAACCAGTAAGGTGTCGCTGTCACAGTCCAAGGCGATGTTTTGCAGTTGCAATACATTGCCCGACGTTTCACCTTTCGTCCAAAGACGCTCTTTTGTGCGAGAGAAAAACGTCACATTGCCAGTTTCACCCGTTTTCTCAAGTGCGGCTGGATTCATGTATCCCATCATTAGCACTTGGCTTGACTGGTAATCTTGAACAATCGCTGGCACTAAGCCATCTACTTTTTCCCAGTTAATACGCTCTGACAATGCGCCTACTTCTGTTTTTGATAAGCTTACGGGTTCAAAACTCATAGTCGCACCTCTACATCTTGTTGTTTTAAATACTGTTTAAGTTCACCAATATTGATGACTTGTTTGTGGAATACCGAAGCCGCAAGTGCTCCATCCACGTTGGTCTTTTTATAAGCTTCAGCAAAGTGCTCCATTGCACCAGCGCCACCAGAGGCAATCAATGGCACATTACACACTTCACGCACCATGTTTAACTGATCGATATCATAGCCGTTACGAACGCCATCTTGGTTCATCATGTTTAACACAATCTCACCTGCGCCACGCTTCTGTACTTCCTGCACCCAATCTTTGGTTTCCCATTTGGTTGCTTTAGTACGCGCTTCATCGCCTGTAAATTGGTAAACCTGATATTTACCGGTTTCTTTGTCGAAGTATGAATCGATACCGACAACGATACACTGAACGCCAAACTTATCAGCAAGGTCAGTAATCAGCTGTGGATTAGCCAATGCCGGTGAGTTGATTGACACTTTATCCGCACCAAACTCAAGAATGCGCGCTGCATCTTCTGCTGATTTAATACCACCAGCGACACAGAAAGGGATATCGATCACTTCAGCTACGCGTTTCACCCAGCTTTTATCGACCACACGGCCATCACTTGATGCGGTGATGTCATAAAATACCAATTCATCGGCGCCCTCTTCTGCATAGCGTTGTGCTAGCGGAACGATGTCACCAATAATTTCGTGGTTACGGAACTGAACGCCCTTAACCACTTGTCCGTCACGGACATCCAAACAAGGGATTATTCGCTTTGCCAACATGCAAATGCCTCCTCTGCGGTAAACTTGCCATCAAGTAGCGCACGACCCACAATCACACCCGCAACACCGCTGCCTTTAAGCGCTTCGATATCAGCTAGGCTGCCAATGCCGCCCGATGATTGGAATTGCACTTGTGGGTACTGCTTACAAAGATCAACATAGAGCTCTACGTTTGATCCTTCTAGCGTGCCGTCACGTGAAATATCGGTACACAGCACGTGTTTAAGGCCAACCGTGAGGTAGTCTTCAATCAGCGCTTCAATAGTCACACCTGAATCTTCTTGCCAACCTGAAATCGCCACTTTACGTGTGCCGCTTTCATCAATGTTGATGTCTAGAGCCAGCACGATTTTTTCCGCGCCATACTTCTCCATCCAACCTTTCACCAACTCAGGTTGCTTAACGGCTGTAGAACCAACCACAACGCGCTGTGCGCCAGCTTCTAGCAGATCAACGACATCTTGTTCGTTACGCACGCCACCACCAATCTGGATGTTCGCAGGCGTGCTAGCAAGGAGCTTAGCAATCAAGTCTAACTGACGAGCCGTTGTGTCTTTTGCGCCCGTTAAGTCAACAAGGTGCAGCCAGCCAGCGCCAGCTTGGTGGTACAGATTAAACTGCTCTGCTGGGTCTACTTTGTATTCTGTTACTTGCCCGTAGTCTCCTTGGAATAAGCGAACTACTTGGCCTTCAATTAAATCTAACGCGGGAATAATCATTTACATTCCTTATATGGCAACGTTAGCCGCTGCCTAATCCTTATTACAATTCCAAGAAGTTCTGAATCAGCTTAGAGCCAGCTTTCGAAGATCGCTCTGGGTGGAACTGAACACCATAATAATTGCCACTTTGAACCGCCGCAGTGAACGGATTACCGTAATCACATTGTGCGATTGTGTAGTCGCCCACTGGCATTGCGAAGCTATGAACAAAGTAGAAGTATTCGCCTTCTTCAATGTCTTTAAATAGCGGGTGATTAGGCGTTGCTGTTACTGTGTTCCAACCCATGTGTGGTAATGGTAAGTCGCCCGTTTCAAGTAAACGAACTTCGCCATCACACAAACCTAGGCATTCAACTAACTCATCAGCCTTTTGACCTTTCTCTTGAGACAGTTTGCCTAACAGCTGCATACCTAAACAGATACCCAGCAGAGGCTTCTCAACTTGCTTGACAAGGGTAACAAGGTCACGCTCTTGCAGGTTCTTCATTGCCTCACTTGCTGTACCTACACCGGGTAGGAATAGCTTGTCGGCAGCAAGAACAACTTCTGGTTCTTTTGAAATTTCAACTGCGTAGCCCAGACGTTCAATCGCAAACTTCACCGATGAAACGTTGGCACAACCAGTATCAATAATAACGACTTTTTGCTCTTTCATACCGAACCCTTACAGAACGCCTTTGCTGCTTGGTAACTCGTTACCTTCAACTTTGATTGCTTGGCGAAGAGTACGGCCAAACGCTTTGAACAGGCTCTCAATGATGTGGTGATCATTATTGCCATCAGAAGAAAGGTGTAGCGTACAAGCCAATGTATCAGTTAGAGAACGGAAGAAGTGAACCACCATCTCGGTTGAAAGATCACCCACTTGCTCACGGCTGAACTTAGCATCGAACTTCAGGTATGGACGACCAGAAAGGTCTAACGCACACTGAGCCAAACACTCATCCATTGGTAGGCTGAAACCAAAACGGCCAATACCACGTTTGTCGCCTAGTGCATCTTTCAATGCTTGGCCTAAAGCCAGAGCGGTATCTTCGACTGTGTGGTGATCATCAATGTGCAGGTCGCCCTTCACAGTCAGGTTCATTTGGAAACCACCGTGTGTCGCGATTTGATCAAGCATGTGGTCGAAGAAACCCATGCCGGTATCGATCTTGTTGCCACCGGTTTCATCAAGGTTTACTGCAACCTTGATATCGGTTTCTTTAGTAGTACGAACTACTTCAGCAATACGCGCATTAACCGTCAGATCTTTAACGATTTGTGGCCAGTTAAGCGTGCCTTCAGTTTCCGCATCCGGGCCATATTGAATACCGCGGATAGCCATGTTCTCTGCCAGTTGAAGATCCGTCATTCGGTCGCCAATCACAACAGAGTGTTGGAAATCGACTTTACCGCCTTGTAGGTACTCTTTAACCATACCCAGTTTAGGCTTACGGCAAGAGCAGTTGTCTTCGTCAAAGTGAGGGCAAATAAGCACGTCGTCAAACTTAACGCCTTGAGATTCGAAGAACTCCATCATCATATTGTGTGGTGCATCGAAATCTTCTTGTGGGTAGCTATCGGTACCTAGACCATCTTGGTTAGTCACCATCACTAGACGGTAACCAGCGTCTTGCAGTGCAAGTAGGCTAGGAATTACTCGCGGTTCGAATTTTAGCTTGTCTAAACGATCTACTTGAAAGTCAACTGGCGGCTCTACAATTAAGGTGCCGTCACGGTCTATAAAAAGTATTTTCTGTTGTTTACTCACTTGAACTTCCTTTTAATTTTAAATCTGGTGGCCTAGCTAAAATCAAACGCTAACCCAAAATATTGGTTTCACTTGCCAATCTGCGATTAATCAACTCAAACTGGCAAATGTTATTACTGGTAAGCCTTTCGTTACTGATAAAAGTTACGAATGAATCCAAGTGTCTTTTCGCACTCTTCGCGGTTACCAATACTAATACGAACACAGTCTTCAATAGGTGAATTACGCAAAATAATGCCCGTATCCCAAGCCGCTTTAAATAACTCATCGCCGTTCGGGAATTTCACCAGTAAGTAGTTACCCCAGCCATCAAAAACCGTCACTTGAGGCATACCTAATAGACCCGCCTGCAAATACGCTCGGTTAGCACTTAAATCCAGAACTTGGAACTTAGCTCGCGCGAGTCCTTGCTCTGAAAGTGCTTGAACGGCAATGTCAGCAACAGGGATTGGCACTGGATAAGGAGCAATCACTTTCAACAGTACATCGATAAGCTCTTTGTTCGCTAGCGTAAAGCCACAACGTAAGCCCGCCAAAGCAAAGGCCTTCGACAAGGTGCGCAGAATCGCTAGGTTTGGATATTGCTCAAGCAAATCAACGGTTGACGCTTCTGGACAAAAATCGATATACGCTTCATCCATCACCACAATCGCTTTGTCTTGTGTCATTTCAAGCAACTTGATGATGTCTTTGCGATCAACCAAATTACCGGTTGGGTTATTTGGGCTACAAACAAACACCACTTTTACGTTGTCGAGCTGAGCTTCGATAGCTGGAAGATCCAATTGCCATTCAGAAGTCAGAGGCACAACCTTACGCTCAACACCAATCGTCTCTGCACTGATTGCGTACATACCGTAAGTGGGTGGGCAGTAAAGAATAGCGTCTTCGTTCGGCTCACAGAAAGCACGAATCAGTAATTCAATACCTTCGTCAGCACCACGCGTTGTCAGAGTTTGCTCTGATTTCACGCCTGCGTATTGAGCGTAAGCATCAATCAGCTCTTTTGGCTGACATTCGCTGTAACGGTTAAGACGAGACAAGTTCAGGTTGTACTCGTTATCAAACGGAGATTCGTTGGCGTTTAGCCATACATCACCAGTACCGCCTATGCGTCTTGCAGACAAGTAAGGTGTTAGAGCCTGAACTTGTTTTCTTGCTAACTTTTCCATGCCCTACCCTTATTTCGCTTTATTTAGCTGTTCAAATCGATTTAATTTTTCAACTCGGATGGTCACCGCACGTTTGTGCGCATCCAAACCTTCGGCTTCCGCCATTGTGACTACCGTTGGCGCTAGGCCTTTCAACCCATCGGCTGTTAGCTCCTGCACCGTCATTCGCTTAGAGAAATCAGCCAAACCTAGGCTTGAATACGTCTTGGTATAACCGTAAGTCGGAAGAACGTGGTTTGTGCCGGATGCGTAGTCACCTGCAGATTCTGGAGACCAGTCACCAAGGAAAATTGAGCCTGCATTATCTAGCAATGGCAGCAATTCACGTGGGTTCTTGGTTTGAACGATCAAGTGCTCAGGACCGTAGAAATTCGAAATCGCAATCGCTTGAGTGATCGATTCAGCAATGATGATTAAGCTTGAAGCCAATGCTTGCTGAGCGATGTTCGCACGAGACAGTTCTTTCAGTTGCTTTTGAACCGCTTCTGTTACTTGGTCTGCAACCACTGGAGATGGAGTTACCAATACTACTTGAGAGTCAGGCCCGTGTTCCGCTTGGCTCAACAAATCCGCTGCAATGAAGTCTGCATCAGCCGTTTCATCAGCAATCACTAACACTTCAGATGGGCCAGCTGGCATATCAATAGCTGCTCCGCGGAAGTCATTACTCACTTGGCGCTTTGCTTCCGTAACGTAGGCATTACCTGGGCCGAAGATCTTATCGACTTTAGCCACACTCTCGGTACCGTAAGCCATTGCTGCAACCGCTTGACCACCACCAACGTTGTAAACTTCGTCGATCTTACAAAGCTTAGCGACATACAAGATTTCATCAGCGATTGGCGGAGGTGAACAAAGCACAACCTTACGACAACCTGCGATTTGAGCAGGAACACCTAACATAAGAACCGTTGACGGTAGTGGCGCACTGCCACCGGGAATATAAAGGCCAACAGTATTAATCGCGCGCGTCACTTGCTCACACACAACACCAGGCTGTGTCTCAACCTTAATTGGCTGCGGCTTTTGAGCTTCGTGAAACTTAGCAATGTTGCTATAAGCTTGCTCTAACGCTTGCTTCATCTCTGGTGTTAGACGAGCACACGCCTCTTCAATCTCACCCGAACTGACTCGGATAGATTCTGGAGTTACACCATCAAACTTTGCAGTCAGCTTTTTAAGCGCGGCATCGCCTTCATTTCGTACTTTTGCAATAACATCAGAAACAGTCGCTGTGATGTTTGCACCTTCAGTAATAGCTGGACGCTCTAATACCGAGTCTTGCTGTGATTCACTTAAAGATTGCCAAACAACGGTTCTCATCGTCACTACCCCATCATTTTTTCGATTGGTAATACTAGAATCGAGCTTGCACCCAACTCTTTCAGCTGTTCCATTGTTTCCCAGAACAAGTTCTCTGTACTTACTAGGTGCACGGCAACTTTGTCTTTGTCTGTAGATAGAGGAAGAACCGTTGGATCTTCAGCACCAGGCAGTAGTGCTTTGATTTGCTCTAGTTGAGAGGTTGGCGCGTGAAGCATGATGTACTTCGACTCTTTCGCTTGTTGAACACCCTGCATACGAGTCAGTAGTTTTTCAATCAGTGCGGTCTTGTCTGCGTCGAAGTCGCCAACACGTTGAATCAGTGTTGCTTTCGATTGGAAGATAGCTTCTGCTTCTTTTAGGCCGTTCGCTTCAAGCGTTGCACCTGTAGAAACTAAATCAGCGATAGCGTCTGCAAGGCCAGCGCGAGGCGCGACTTCAACCGAACCTGTTAGCATACAAGTGCTGAACTCAACACCCTGCTCGTCCATGTAGGCTTTAAGTAGTTGTGGGTAGGTTGTCGCAATACGTTTGCCCGCTAAGTCTTGTGGGCCGTTGTATTCTTCGTCTTTATTAATAGCGATTGAAAGGCGGCAACCACCGAAGTCTAAACGACGTAGTGTGCGGAACTCTGAAGGCTCTTTAAGAGCAACACGATCTAGACGAACTTCTTCTAGTTCATTTTCACCGATGAAACCAAGGTCAACTACACCATCCATGATAAGACCTGGGATGTCGTCATCACGAACGAGTAACAAGTCGATTGGCATATTTAGTGAGTGAACCACTAGGCGCTCACCCATGATATTAAATTTAACACCACATTTTTTAAGTAGGTCTTGGCACTCTTTACTTAAGCGACCTTTCTTTTGAATTGCGATTCTTAGGCGTTGTGTCTGCATTGCTGTATCCCTGTGCAAATATTTGAATTTATTGATTATTTAAAAGCGCTAAAACTAAAAAACCCTCGGGGACTTTGTCATCCCGAGGGTTTAAATCTAAATTCTTTTGACTTAACCTCCGGGAGTAATCTTGCTCCCGGGTATACGTAAATCTCCCCGAAAGACTAGATAGGGTGATGATGGTGATGAATGTTCATTACTAATTTACGCATACTTATCAGCTCTTAGGTTGTTTGCTGTCTTGTCTCCACACTAACTAAGCTGACATCCTTTTTCAACCATTTATTCGAACTTTTTTCACGAAACTTAAAATTAAATTAACAGGCACAAAAAAGGGAGGCAAACGCCTCCCTGATAGTTTACTGATTAACTTTCAATTTTAGCTTTTGCACGTCGCCATTTTGCAGCGAGAGAAGTAAGCCAATGCAAAACATACAGCAACAAACGTTAGAGACGCTGCGCCAAATGCGATGCCAATTGAAGATGTCATACCTAGAGTGATGAAACCAATGCACGATACGAACGCTACAGACAACGCGTATGGAAGCTGAGTCGAGACGTGGTCGATGTGGTTACAACGAGCACCAGTAGAAGACAGAATCGTCGTATCTGAGATTGGAGAACAGTGGTCACCAAATACTGCACCCGCTAGAACCGCACTTAGCATTGGAAGAATCAGTGCGATATCCGATGCTGCAGCCATGTCACCTGCGATAGGTAGCATGATACCGAACGTACCCCATGAAGTACCTGTAGAGAACGCCATAACGCCCGCTAGAAGGAACAAGATAACTGGTAGCCAGTGGTAATCGATGCTGCCCGTTACTAGAGATGATAGGTACGAACCTGTTTTCATGTCGCCGATTACAGAACCGATAGTCCATGCGAATACAAGGATTAGGATTGCGCCAAACATAGAGCTTGCACCAATCCACATTGTTCTTGCGATATCGGCCATAGATAGCTTTTGCTTGAATACTGTCGCTAGTGCTACTAGTAAGCCGATAACACCACCGTAAACAAGAGATTTACCAACATCTGTATTTTCGAATGCACCAAGTAGGTTAAACGCTTGACCATCAGCAGCTAACGCTTGACCGCCTGTGTAAAGCATCGCAGCTACAGTCGCTACGATCAATGAAACGATCGGCATGATTAGGTCAGAAACAGAACCGTTCTCGCTCTCTTCGATGTCTAGCTCTTCGTTTAGATCGTGAGCTTGCTGGCTATCGTTGTCGCCTTCAAAGCCACGACCTTGAGACGCTTCGATCTCGTGATCGCGCATCTTACCAACATCTAGACCGAACCACGCCACTGCGAACACCATCAATAGTGCAAATACCGCGTAGAAGTTCATTGGAATAAGACGAACATAAGCACCTAGAGCAGAATACTCTGTCACACCATGTGTTACTAAGATGCCACCAATAATAGTAATGATGTAAGCACCCCAACTAGAAGCTGGCATGATCACACACATAGGAGCCGCAGTAGAATCAAGAATATAAGCTAGCTTAGCGCGAGATACGTAGAAACGGTCTGTAACAGGACGAGAGATTGCACCCACTGCCAAGCTGTTGAAGTAATCATCAACAAAGATGAATACACCTAAAAATGCAGCAAGCAGTTTTGAACCACGCTTGCTCTTAACTCGAGACTGAGCCCACTCAGCGAATGCACGAGTACCACCAGAAAGCGTTAATAGCGCTGTTGTCATTCCAAGAATAATTAGGAAAGCAATGATGCTCATGTTCCAAGTATTGATACCACCATCTTCGATGAAAACACCAGATGCTTTAGTAAATACGTAGCTAGCGGCATTACCTACTGAATAGTCAGCCAGTAAGATGGCACCCATAACGATACCGACACCCAAAGAAACCAATACACGGCGGGTAACAATAGCAAGGCTCAAAGCCACAAGGGGCGGAAGCAAAGATAAAGGTGATGTTGCAAAATCTATTAAATTCATGATCTTCAAAAACCAGTTTTTTATTTGGCTAGAGATCTACTGCAGACAAACTTGATACGGCTGACCAAGCTCATGTTGAACTAAGCGAAAGGGAAGTGAACACTTCACCCAACCCTACAGTAGCGCTCCATAGTTTAAAATTAAGACTATGGCAGTGTTGTACCTATTGAGCACAACCCCAGCAAATTGCTTAGATATACAATTTACTTCGGCAATTACACCTTTCATTCCCGTTCATTGGCATCACCCCAACGGAAGTTACTTTTTATAATTGCACCTCTACGTGCGATAACATTATTAACCGTGTAAACCAGAGTTTAACAACAAATTAACCAACACCTCGCATCAGGT
The DNA here is from genome assembly GCF_041471405.1 of Vibrio sp. 10N.261.52.C11. Lineage (NCBI taxonomy): Bacteria > Pseudomonadati > Pseudomonadota > Gammaproteobacteria > Vibrionales > Vibrionaceae > Vibrio > Vibrio sp. 10N.261.52.C11. The sequence goes on along the minus strand of NZ_JBFROI010000024.1, from coordinate 182 downwards.
AGCCGCAATTGTACTCATCAAGAGCAACAATGCAACATATCATTCCGAGAAAAATAGCTTTTTGTTAATGAACTAATCAATAGAAGAATAGTCTACATAAGTTGACTACTCCACCTGTCACATATCATTTTTTAAGATATTCTTAATAATTATTATAAATTCAATAGAAATACTGCTCTGAA
>NZ_JBFROI010000023.1:0-80733 GCF_041471405.1 Vibrio sp. 10N.261.52.C11 | reverse complement strand
AACTGATCGGCATTACACCTAGTGTGGGCTTTTTTGTGTCTGTAATTCCTTGTGTTATCTCGTTCTTTATGAACAGTCAAAAAAGTCCACTGAATGTGGGCTTTGATGTAGATCTTGTCGTCTTCTAAGCTAAGCTCGAATGATCATTTGCTCGCGCTCAGGACCTACCGATACCATCACGATTGGAACACCCATTAACTCTTCGATACGAGTAACGTAATCTTGTGCTGCTTGAGGAAGGCTCTCAAACGTGCGGCAACCCGTGATGTCTTCATCCCAGCCAGCCATATCTTCATATACGGGCTTTAGCTCAGCCGTTTGTGGCCAAATCGGGTTCTCTGTGTGCTCTCCTGAGTAAGCAGTACAGATCTTAAGCTCAGACAAACCAGACAGGCAATCAATCTTAGTCAGTGCGATTTCCGTTGCAGCTTGCAGGTCAACACCGTTGCGAGTTGCCACTGCATCAAAGTAACCCATATCACGTGGTCGACCCGTAGTTGCGCCGTATTCGTTAGAGCTTTCGCGGAAGCTGTCTTGTTCTTCCATTGCAGTTACTAGCGTGCCAGTACCAACAGACGAGCTGAATGATTTAGCAACAGCGATAACACGTTCAGGACGAAGTGCAGGTAAACCGCTACCAATGCCAGCATAAGCTGCGGTTACATTCGAAGATGTTGTCCAAGGGTATTCACCGTAGACAAGGTCGCGACCTGCGCCTAACTGAGCTTCAAACAGTAGGTTTGCGTCTTGTGATTGCAGCGCTTTAAGCGGCTCAGTTACGTTGCAGATGAACGGGCGCCATGCTTTAGTTACTTCAAGTAGCCATTCTGTCATTTCAGAAGCAGTCTGGGAGAAGTCACATTGAGGGTAGAGCGCTTTAAGCTGAGGCATCTTCCAATCAAGTAGGAATTGAATACGCTGCTCTAAAATTTCAGGTTGATTCAGCCAACCGACAAGAATGCCTTTCTTCATTACACGATCGCCGTACGCTGGTGCAATGCCTTGACGTGTAGAGCCGTAAGCGCCATCGCCCAAACGCTCTTCTTCAAGCGTATCTTCAAGAGCATGTAAAGGGAGACACAGTGTCGCACGATCTGAGATCGCCATTTTCACTTTGATGCCAGCCTCTTGAACTTCTGCAATCTCTTCAGTTAGCGCAGCAGGGCTGATCACCATGCCAGGGCCAAGAACCGCCGTACAATTAGGATTAAAAATACCACTAGGTAGTTGGTGCAGTTTGAATGTACCGAAGTCATTTACCACAGTATGACCTGCATTGTTTCCGCCTTGGAAACGAATGCTAGCAGAAGCTTGGTCTGCTAAAAAATCGACGATGCGGCCTTTGCCTTCATCACCCCAGTTTGCGCCCACAACAACGATAGATGGCATAATTTTTCTCCTAACTGATTGAGGAATCATGTTAGGCCTACAAGGTGGATAAGAGAAATTAATTATCTTTATTATCTTGATAAGGATTTCATATATCCTTAAAGTCTTAAGCTACAAACGAGATTCCCTATCACGTTCGTTCCTCACTGTAGGGAATGACGATGGGGCATTCTTTACTTTTAGGGAATGATATTAGTGACACGAGAGAGAGGACATGATGCTCGATATTAATTTGTTGAAGACGTTTGTGACGCTTGCGGAGTACAAGCATTTTGGGAAAGCGGCCAATGCACTGCACATGACACAACCCAATGTGAGTTTGCACCTAAAACAACTGGAACAACAAACACGCATAAAGTTGATAGAGAGAAGCCCTTTTCAATTGACTCAAGCGGGTGAACGGCTATTGGAAACAAGCCAAAGAACGCTACTCGAACTGCAGATTTGTCAGGCCGATCTCAATGCCATTAACGACCTTAAAATAGGGACGTTAACCATTGCCGTAAGTGACATCATTTCTCGATTTTTGCTAATTCGTCCGTTCCAGAAGTTCAAAGCGCAGTATCCCGGTATTGACCTTACGCTCTTGAATACCACGTCATCTCAGGCATCGAATTTAGTTAAAAATGCTCAAGCGGATATTGGTTTTGTTATCGCCAAAGAGCAGCACAACGAGTCTTTGTATTTCACTAAGCTGCAAGAGCTTTCTTGGTGTGCGCTTGGCGATGGGGTTGATATCCGAGACTCTGATGCAGAGCTCACTTTGATTCTACTAGGTCATGATACGAGAACGCGTGACTTTATTGATGAAGGTTTACCAAGCCTTAATCTACCTAATTATAGGGTGATGGAAGTAGGGAGTGTCGATGCTCAAATCGACTGGGCAGAAGCGGGATTTGGTGTGGCTATTGTCCCGGAGTTTGCGGTATCAACCAAGCAGCACCTGCATTCGAAAGTGACACCATTGACCAACTTCTCGAGCACCAGTCTTGGTTATATTGTTCGGCAGAACCAAGTCTTGTCGAAAGCAACCAAGCAGCTGTTAGGTTGGGTGAATGATGAGATTATTTCATTGCAAAACAAATAAATACAATCATTGAGTTTGACTCAATCAGCCCACCTCGAGTGGGCTTTTTTGTCCCTGGAAAGCCTCGTTTTTACTGAATCAATAATCTTTGGAACAAACTAGCGCTCACCATCAACTATTCGTCCCGCAAATCAGAGTTTCAAAATTCATCGTTGACAAAGTTTGACAATCAAACTAAATTTCAAATTATTACTTTGATTGTCAAATTACTTGTCAATCAAAGGGCTTTTATTTGCAACGATCATCTAACCACAAACACAAGCTAAGGACGCCATTTTGAGTTTTCCAACACGTCACCAACACAACTTTTCTTCACATAAAAGTCAAGGTGAGAAACGCACGTTCTATGTCCTGTTATTGACCGTCGTTACCATGGTTGTCGAAATTGTTGCAGGTACTATTTACGGCTCGATGGCATTGCTTGCCGATGGTTGGCACATGGGGACGCACGCCGCAGCGTTTGGTATCACCTTATTTGCATACCGTTATGCGAAGAAACATGCCGAGAGCGAACGTTTCTCTTTCGGTACTGGCAAAGTCAGCGTGTTAGGGGGCTACACCAGCGCGATTGCATTGGGGATTGTGGCATTGTTGATGCTGGTGGAATCAGTACATCGTTTGTTTAACCCACAAGCGATTGAGTTCAATGAAGCGATCATCGTTGCTTGTATTGGTTTAACTGTGAATGTGGTGAGTATGTTTTTACTTGGCGATCACCATCATGATCACGGACACGAGCATGGCCATGATCATAGCAAGAACCATGGCCATTCGCACGGTCATTCACATAGCCATGAGCACGACAGCGACCATGGTCATAAACATGGCGAGCATCACGGACACCATCATGATCACAACCTACGCGCAGCCTACATGCATGTGTTGGCGGATACTCTAACTTCGCTGCTTGCGATTGTTGCGCTGCTATTTGGTAAGTTTTACGGTTGGAACTGGTTAGATGCAGCAATGGGAATGGTTGGCGCATTCGTGATTGCTAAGTGGACGATGAACCTTATGAAACAAACCAGCCCAATCCTGCTGGATGAGAATATCGACCAAGATTATCGTGACTCAGTGACCAAAACCTTAACGCCTTATGCGTCGGTCACCGATTTCCATATGTGGAAGGTGAGTGGGCATCACTATTCAGCAGCGATTACTCTTGAATCAAACAGTGATAAAACCGTCTCTGAATATAAACAAATGCTCGCCAAGTTTGATAAGATTAATCATCTTACTCTTGAAGTGCATTCAAACGACCATGCGAAATATAGAACAGCTTAACCAAATACTGACTGAGTTCTACGATAAAATGTCTTCGTGGGAGCAGTCTGTTGTCAAAGAGACGGGTTATTCCCTGGCTCAAGTACACACCATTGAAGTACTTGGTATGCATGGTGCGTTAAGAATGAAAGAGCTCGCTGAAAAGTTGGGTATTACCACGGGTACACTTACTGTTCAAATAGAAAAGTTGGTTAAAGCTGAATTGATTGAGCGCCATGAACACCCAACAGATCGTCGTGCGATTGTGGTTGCCTTGACGGATGAAGGGCAGAAGATACACGTTCACCACAATCAGCTTCACTTGAATTTGGTTAATGAGCTGACGCAAGATATCGAAGAAGACGAGAAAGCGGTGTTATTGAAGTGCCTAACCAAGATGGTAAAAGCGTTTTAGCCACCCTTGAATTCGCACCTAACTCTTTAGCTGCAAAGCGATTGACTAGAAAATCAAAAGATGGACCTGACTCGAATTGAGTAGGTCAATTTTTTTCGCCGTTTACGCTCTACTGTACAATCATCAATAGACGGATTCACTGTTTAAAAACCAAGTCAAAACCTCCAATATTGCGCTTCGTTCGTGCTCTTCTGGAGAGCCAAAAAAATGTCATCATAAATAATGCATCCAAATGTGCGTCAAAGTCTTTTAATTCAATGCCTTGTATACCATGACATTCAAGCCATTTATGTTCCGTCAAATAGCTGTCTCTCACTTTTATCATTCAACTAATGTACATGTATTCAATTTGTGTTATTGATGCTTTTATCTTTAGTGAAAAGATTCATTCTCTGTTTGAATACCATTGAGAATGTCACTGCTGGTGGGATGAACAGTCGCTAGATTTAGTGCTCATTACTGATACAAAAAATATAACAATAACCAGGTCGCGCAAGTTGGATATCCATTCTTTGATGCGATTTATTTAGATACTCATAGTTAATTTAGTAAAGACGAGCCACGTATATGAATATAAAGAAAAAGCTCTATTCGTTGGGGATGTTCTCCATCTTCGGCATGATTTCACTGCTGTTTACCACATCACAATTTGCAGACACCACCGCTCAAATGAGCGAAGCCAAACAAATTACCAAAGAGCTTGAAGTGCGTTTGCTCAACCTTCGCCGTAACGAGAAAGATTTTTTACTGCGTAGCGATATGAAATACCTCGACAAGTTCGACGTAAACTACAAAAAATTCTTAGCGTCTGAATCTGAGCTAGATACAGTGCTCAGTGATTTAGGTTTAGCCAACAGCACACACTTACGTGAAGACATCGAAACTTACCACACCAGCTTTGTTAACTTAGTTAAAGCGAGCGAAGTCTATGGGCTATCACGTGACAAAGGTATGCTAGGCGAGTTTCATGTTTTGCTCGATAACATCAGCGCGACAGCCAGTGCGGAACAAAAAATCGAGCTTTACCTGTTCAATGACTTAATTGAGAAGGGGGAGTTTGACCCGAGTGTTCTTTCTATAACTTCAAATATGAGTAGCTCAGCGGCTTTGATAGACGCTGCTCGCCAAGTGGTTGAGCAAAAGCGCGTGATCGGTTTGAAGCATAACGAAGGCCTGCTAGGCGAAGCGCGTTCTGGTTCGCACGTTATCGAGACTCAGTTTAAAGAATTCTCGGCGGTGCTAGACCAACAAACGCAGCAAGAGATGGACAAACTATCGCTGATCAACAACATCCTTTGCGTCACACTACTTGTGTCGATCATTCTGTTCAGCTGGTTAATCGTCCGTTCTATCATTGGCAAAATTGAGTCACTGCTTTCGGTTATCCGTAATATCGTTAACTCAAACGACGTGTCTATTCGTTCGCACCTTGATGGCAAAGACGAACTCAGCACTTTAGGCCAATACTTCAACCAACTGTTGGATCAACTGGAAGGGCTTATCGCTGCCTCTCAATCTAAGTCACTGCAACTGACACAAAGCACATCGAACATGCATGATGAGCTAGAGTCAGTAATCAAACAGTTTGAAGTTCAAGCAAATCACACATCTACAATGACAACGTCAGTTCAAGAGATGGTACTCACCATTGGCGAGATCTCTGAAAGCACATCGGTTGCCGCTGAAGGTGTACATCAAGCGAAAGTGAATGCCGATAAAGGCCGTGAAGTGGTGGTTGAAACCATCAGCAACATCACCCAGTTGTCTGAACGTCTTTCAAGCAGCCAAGATTCGATCAGTTCACTGAACCATCATGTTGACCAGATCGGCGATGCAGTAAACATCATCCAAGGCATTGCAGAACAAACTAACCTATTGGCATTGAACGCAGCAATTGAAGCAGCACGTGCGGGTGAACAAGGTCGTGGCTTTGCGGTAGTTGCCGATGAAGTACGCGCACTAGCAAGCAGAACGCATCAATCGACCACAGAGATAACTTCAGTGGTGAGTGCAATTCAAAGCCAGATGCAGGCGTCGATGGCAGAGATTGGCGAGTGTAATCAACAAGGTCAACTAACGCTGAAAGATTCGGAAGAGCTGGATGCGAGCTTGCAACTTATCTTGAGCGACATGGAAAGCATCCAAGGTAATTCAGAACGTATTGCTTCAGCGATTGAAGAGCAGGGCGCAGTAATGGCGCAAGTGAGTGACTCAATTACTGAGCTGAACACTATCTCGAACGACAATAACGCTTCGGCGCAGCATTGCTTAGTTGAAGTGGACAAGGTAGCAGAGCAAGCGAACGATATGGACCAAGCGGTCGCGCAGTTCAAGACTTCATAAACAACATAGAACTTACTAAAACAAAAGGCGTGGATCATCTACGCCTTTTTTGTGCCTGAAATTCAAATAGATAAATGACGAGAATAAAAAAACGGCCCGATCTGGGGGAAGATCTGGGCCGTTATATTACGTATTAAAGGGGGGACTACTTATTTCGGCCTTCCAGCACATCCAGTGCCAGTTCAACCGCTTTATCAATATTGTCGCATCCCGCTAACTTACCTGAGCTGATAGGACCAAGCACATTAGCGTATAACGAGAGCTGCTTGTTAAATGGCAGGCTCAACTGCTCATATAAACGCTGGCGAATCTCGGCATGTTGCTCAGGAGCGTGAGCAGCAAGGCTTTTCAAAGTGTCATAAACAAGAGTGGTGGTAGTGTTCATTCGTCTCTTTATCTTTGAGTGGGGGATTTCTATTTTAATATCATTTGGGTACAAGTTGCTGTGATATATGTCATACAATAAGTCAAATAAACTTAGGGTGAGCATTTTGGTCTTAACTGACAAGTGAGAAATCATCAATGATTTTTAACGCACCTGAAAAATCATTGTTTATGTTGAAAGAATGTTGAAATGCAATGACTTCACAACCACTAGCTAAACCAGCCTGAAGTCCTGGAGCCGAGTCTTCAAAGATAATGGTTTTACTTGCGGTTACATTTAATCTAGATAGCGCCAACAAATAAGCTTCCGGATCTGGCTTGTGCATTGAAACATGCTCTTTAGCGATAACAAGATCAAACAAGTGCTCAAGTTTACAAGCTTCCAGTATTTGGTTAGCCATCCACTGTTGCGCAGAAGTTACAACCGCACATCGCTTCCCAGAAGATTTTAGTTGCTGTAGGAGGCCAACGACACCTTTATTGATAGATAATCTTTGTGAAAGGAGTAATTGATAATGTTCCTTAAATTTATCGTTAAACTCTTGTCTCTCTGGTTCGATTTCTCCAACTTTGAAAAAATACTGAACGACATTTTCCCATTTCATACCCATTACATTTTGATAAATACGGTGGTCAACGATGGAACCATAGTCTTTACAGGTCAGCGCTAATGCTTGGCCTTTGAGCGGCTCGGAGTTTACTAATGTTCCATCCATATCAAAGATAAAGGCGTCGTAATAAAGTTTTATTGGTTCCATTTCAATACGTTAACTCAGGATTAATTCGTTAATGGTGGGTAGCATTCAATAATCTCGACGCCATCGTCTGTTTCTATCGTGATATTTTCAATGCCAGCCGGGCAGAAAAATTTATCGTACTTATTGAGTACTAAAATTTCTTCGTCTAATTTAATCGTACAACTGCCAGCAGCAATAACACCGACATAAAAGTCGTTCTCAGATTTGGTGATGCTGCTAATGACTTTTGTGCGACAAACTCGATATCTGTCGGTTGTTTTGTCATCAATGAGAGACTCTTTTACCGATCCGTCAGCATAAGCTGTTAATAGTTGAGGTGTCTTTTTGTTCTGAGTTGCCACAGCTTCAACCGACTTCTCTGAATAGTCAAAAACATCAAGGCAAAAGTCCAAATCTCGCTTCATGTAGCGAGCTTCTTCAGGAAGTGTATAACCAGCTCGTTCAAACTCAAATCGAACAGCCCAGTCCGATGGTTCCATTATCTCAATCATTAGAATGCCTTCGCCAATCGCGTGAGGCATTCCTCCTGGAATAAAGTAACACTCACCAGGAGATACTTTGATTTTTTCGAAGCAAGTTTTCAGTCGGTTAATGTCTTGTTCAACAATGATCTCTTTCAACGTTTCTTTAGTCGGAGGCGTCTGAAATCCGAGATAAATATAAGGATCATCAATCTCCTCACGAACTTGTAAAATATAGTAGGCTTCAGCCTTGCCTGAATTTGAATCTAGGTGCTTTTGGGCAAACTCTCTGGTTGGGTGTGCTTGGAAATGTAAGCGAATTGAAGAGTCTAGAAACTTAATCAAAACCATAGGGTTAGGACCGAATCTACTGAAGTGCTCTTTACCTAAAAAATACTCAGGATCTAGATCTAATAATTCGGCGAAATCGAGTGAGTGATCGCCGATAATCGCAGTTGATTGACCTTCACTGATTGTTTCTCGACCTGGGTTAACGGCTTTAGTGACCGATGCAATCCAGTCTTCAGGAAAATGAGAGTCGACCGGAACGCTTTCGTTATTAATTTGGTCTAAAACCTTACCACCACTGTAAGAGCGCCAAACGCGGTTCTGACCAAATCGAATCAACTTATTTTTGTATTCCATGCCTAGCCCTTTAAGTTCAGTGTTTTTGTTAAGTTATGTAAAGTTTGCATTGCACCAACCTCTTGAATACATTCGAAAAGGTCGACTATCTTATTTACGAATTCGGCATCTGCAAGAAGGCTAGATTCAAAAATACCATCAATGCTTAATAAAGAAATGACAGCTTCACGAGGCGTTTTACTTTCTTGTTTGATTTGCTTGAACACGCCAGCCATTGGATCATGAACCTCGATAGCATCGCCGTTGTCATCCATGCCAATCACATAAGCCATCCACCCTGCAATGCCCAACTCTAACCAAGTTGTTTGAACAGCATTTTCACGGTTATATTTGAGAGATTCACAAAGTCGTGGTGGTAATTTCTGACTTCCGTCCATTGCTATCTGAGAGGTAAGGTGTTTTAAATTTGGGTTAGAGAAACGTTCAATCAGCGAATCTGCGTAAGCTGCAATGTCAGTTTCCTTTGGTAACGACAATGAAGGCGTTTGCTCATTCATCATGAAGTCTAGAATCACCTTCTTAAAATATGGGTCTGAAATCGCTTCTGACACATACTTATAACCACTCAAGTATCCCAAGTACGCAAGAAGTGAGTGACTACCATTTAGCATGCGTAGCTTCATCTCTTCAAAAGGTATGACATCATCGACAAATTGCGCGCCCACTTCATCCCAATTTGGTCGACCAATTGCAAACTTATCTTCTATTACCCATTGTCGAAAAGGTTCACAAGCGATGGCACATGGATCCGAGTAGCCGATAGCTGTTTCTATATAAGATAAGCTTTCTTTACTCGCCGCTGGAACAATACGGTCTACCATAGTGTTTGGGAATGTGACATTAGCCTCTATCCAAGAATACAACTCCAAGTCGACCAATTTTGCAAAACTAAGAATAGCCGACTTCGCTACTTCTCCATTGTTTTGAATATTGTCGCAAGACAATACGGTGAACGCGTTAATATTCCTTTCTTTTCTGAGTCTTAAACCTTCAACGATATAACCGATGGCGGACACTGGACGAGAAGGTGAGTCGAGATCGAGCTGGATGAGACGATTGTTAACATCAAGAGAGCCAGTACTTGGTTCAATGCAATAGCCTTTTTCTGTGATAGTCATTGAGACTATACGAACGTTTGGATTCGCAATTTTTTCGATGATAGTCGACTGACCGTCTAGATCTGGATGTAAGGATTGAGTGATTGCCTTTGATATTTTTATTTGTTCGCTTGTCGCACCTCTCTCCAAAACAGTGTAGCAATGACCTTGCTCTCTTAACTGCTGAATAAGCGATTGTGAACCAAATAAGTTAATGGAACAGATCGTCCAGTTAGACTTTTTATTGTCTAACAATTCGCTTGTATATAAAGCTTGATGAGCTCGATGAAAAGCCCCTAAGCCAATGTGAACAATTCTCTGTTCTTCTTTTAAGTATTGATTTAAAACATTTTTATTCATACTTCCGCACTCTCACTCCAATTTTTAAAATCAGACGGCTATAAAAATTACCATTAGAGAGTAACATTCATTTGTATTATTTAAACGGCATATCATCAGAGATTTATTTTTTTGTGAGAAGTGTCAACCAATTGGTAGACCAATTTTGACAGCCAATATCTAGGGGCGATATAAAAGAAAGCGAAAGGTGTTTAGTTTTTAAATATCACGGTTAGGGATCATTATGAATATCGATATACTTATAGTTATAGGCTACTTCGTTTTCCTCCTCGGAGTAGGTTGGATGTTTCGATCAGCAACGTCATCGACAAGTGATTACTTTAGGGGGGGAGGCAAAATGTTGTGGTGGATGGTTGGGTCCACAGCATTTCTTCAAGCACTGAGTGCTATGACGTTTACTGGCGTAATGGGAAAAGCTCTTGATGTTGGCTTATCCATCTCTGTTATCTTTTTTGCGAATGCTCTTGGTTACTTTTGTAACTACTTATTCTTTGCTGCAAGAGCTCGACAGATGCGAGTTATCAGTCCAATCCAAGGCATTCGCAAACGTTTTGGTCCTGTTAGCGAGCAAGTTGTAACGTGGGCGACGGTACCGTCGAGTGTACTTCAGGCTGCGCTATGGCTGAATGCATTAGCGATCTTTGCAAGTGCGGTATTTAATATCCCAATTGAAACAACGATAGTTGCTGCGGGTATGGTTGTACTTCTTATGTCTCTGGTCGGCGGAAGTTGGGCTGTAGTTGCATCAGACTTTATACAGATGATCATCATTACTGTTGTTACCTTCATAGCGACAATCGTAGCGATATACAAATCTGGTGGTGTAGCACCAATCCTAGAAGCGGGTTTGCCTGATCAAGGGTTTGTTGGAGAAGGGTATAGCTATACTTACTTATTTGTTGGCTGGTTTATCTGTATTTTCATCAAACAGTTCTTCAGTACAAACAATATGATTGATTCTTACCGCTATATTGCAGCAAAAGATACTAATAATGCACGTAAAGCTGCAATCCTAGCGTGTTGTCTAATGGCGTTTGGACCTTTCATTTGGTTCCTTCCTGCTTGGTATGTAAGCGGAAATTACCCAGATATGTCTACATGGGGCCTCGATGTTCTAGGCAAAGATATTTCTAATGCCACTTATTTTGTCTTCGTTCGTAACGAGATGCCCGTTGGGATGGTTGGCTTGATGATGTCAGCTATGTTTGCTGCAACCATGTCGTCAATGGACTCTGCATTAAATAGAAATGCCGGCATATTCATTAAAAACGTTTATGAACCTTACATGGCAAAAGACAAATCAGATAAATCGATCTTGTTTGCAAGTAAAGTTTCTACCGTGGTATTCGGCTTGTTGATTATTGTTTGTGGCTTGTTCATGAGCAAACTGCAAGATTTTGGTCTATTTGATGCACTTATGATGGTGAGTACGCTTGTCGCGTTCCCTGTGCTTATTCCGTCACTGCTTTGTTTCTTTATCAAGAAGACTCCAGATTGGTCATGTTGGGCAACCATTGCCGTAGGCGCTTGTGTTTCAGCCGTTATTGCTTCAACAAATGCACCAATGATCGAAAGCCTGTTTAATTTATCTGAACCATTGTCTAGTCGTGAATTCGCTGAAATGAAATCGATAACCATGGGCGTAACAGGGCACATTATTATCACAGGTGGTTTCTTCTTGCTGACTCAACTTTTCTATAAAGAGCCAACAGGTAAGCGTGCTGAAGAAATCGCAGAGTTCTTTAGTAATGCAGAAACTCCAGTAATTGTAGAAGATTCGCCTCAAAGCTTCGAAGCTGATAGACAACAGTACATTTTACTTGGTCGAGTGTTATTGGCGACAAGTGCAGCGCTTCTCCTATTAACGCTGATACCAAACCCTATGTGGGGAAGAATGTTATTTGTATTAATGGCAGCGATTGTCGGGTTTATATCTTGGCTATTACTACGAGCTGGTAAGTTAAATGATGTAAAACTAAAAGCTTACACTGTCTAATTAAATAAAATATCAGATGAAGCCTTAATAAGGCTTCATCAAAAAAATTAATAATAGGTAATAACTTATGAAGCAAACTTGGCGATGGTATGGTCCAAATGATATTGTAACGCTTAATGATATTCGTCAGGCTGGGGCAACAGGAATCGTAACGGCATTACATCATATTAAGAATGGTGAAATATGGTCTAAAGAAGAAATACTAAAACGTAAAAAGTTAATAGAAGAAAATTCACTTACATGGGAAGTTGTCGAAAGTATCCCTGTTCATGAAGAGATCAAGACTCAAACTGGAAATTTCATTCAATGGATAGAGCACTATAAGCAATCTATTATCAATTTATCTGAATGCGGAGTTGATACAGTTTGCTATAACTTTATGCCAGTTCTTGATTGGACGAGAACAGATTTAGAGTATGTACTCCCAGATGGCTCAAAAGCATTAAGGTTTGACCATATTGACTTTGCTGTTTTTGAGCTATGCATACTAGAACGAGAAGGTGCACATGAAGAGTATTCAAAAGAAGACATTGCACTTGCTCGAACTCGTTTTTCTAACATGCCTGATGACAAAATTGCACAGCTAACATCGAATATCATCGCTGGTCTACCAGGTGCGGAAGAAGGCTATACTCTTCAGCAGTTTAGAGAGCAACTGGATCAGTACCAACACATTGACGGCAATAAGTTACGTGAAAATTTAGTTTACTTCCTAAACGAAATTACCCCAGTGTGTGAAGAGTACGGCGTGAAGTTGGCCATTCACCCTGATGATCCACCACGCCCAATTCTTGGTTTACCGCGAGTGGTATCTACGATTGAAGATATCGAATTCTTGACGCATCGTGTACCGAGCAAAATGAACGGTATTACTATGTGTACCGGGTCTTATGGCGTGCGAGACGATAACGATCTTGTGAAGATGATTGAAACTTTTGGTGATCGAATTTATTTCACGCATCTGCGTTCAACAAAGCGCGAAGAAGAACCCGGCAACTTCCATGAAGCAGCTCATCTCAATGGTGATGTTGATATGTATGAAGTGATATTTGCACTTCTTAAAGAAGAAAATCGTCGTACTAATAATGGACAAAGTGATTTAATTCCAATGCGGCCTGATCATGGTCACCAAATTATTGACGACTTAAATAAAAAAACAAACCCAGGGTATTCTTGCATAGGCCGTTTAAAAGGCTTAGCTGAGATTCGTGGTGTCGAGTATGCATTGACTCGGTCTCATTTTAATTAATGTGTTTTCAATTCGATATTGGGTTTTTAAATTAAGCTAACCCAGGGATATTATCGGATTAGCTTATTTAGTGTCAGTGAAAATATTGATAATCAATAAGGGAAGTCGTTACTGTTACTTCCCTTTATTTATAGGTGATGATATGTCGGTTCAACAAAAATTTGGCGGTGAACTTTCGGATGAGGAATTTAGAAAATTCACCCTATATACAACACAAAGTAATAATAAACATGATGACGAGTCGAGAGCTCAAATCTTAGGCTTCACCAACAATAATGTTCGAGTTGCTCCAGGAGCTATCGTTCGCATTGGTGAAAACCAAATCGGAACACGAAGTTATATAGGCCTATACAGCTACATTAATGGTGATGTGGAGGTTGGTGAAGACGTTTTGGTAGGGCCACATGTTTCTGTCGTTGCGTCTAATCATTTATTTGACCCGACTTCAGAGAGCTTTAGTGGTCGTAGTGATTTGGAAAGCGGAAAGGTCACAATCGCAAAGGGTGTTTGGTTGACATCTGGTGTTGTTGTCACTCCAGGAGTGAGCATCGGTAAATGTTCATTGATTTGTGCTAATTCGGTAGTGACATCCGATGTGCCCCCATATTCGATTTTTGCAGGGACCCCAGCGAAGCAAATTGGTCATATTGATGCAGAGACAGGGCAATATCATTGGTCGAAATAGAGGAGTAACACATGCTACAACTAGAAAGAACGCATGATTTCCAAATTTTTTTGTCGCCTTGTAACGAAATTTCCTCAGTCAATCCCCCAAGTTTCAATTGGCCTCAAGGAGAGTATGGTTCTGCATATAACATCGAACTTGAAGACAAAGACGGTGAGCAAAAATGGGATTGGAAATCGGTGCAGTCTCCTTTACAACCGACATTTCAGTTACCTCAAGGTAGCTATCGCTGGAGAGTGACTTGCCTCAATACTCTAGCAAAATCTGATTGGATTGTTTTTGAAATCACGACGGAGTCAGAAAACTACTTGGCACCGGACGCTATGTCACTATTCTCACTGTGTACTAATAAAGACCAGTTTATGATGTATCTCGATGAAGATATTGACGCAGTCAGCAATGCTTCATTAAGTGCAAGAGACAAGTTACGCAATAGTGTTGAACTAACTGATATAGATGACATTTTATATTCTAATCATTATCGCCGTGGTAATGAAGAAGGGAAGCGTACAGCTATCGCTAACGTAAGACGTTGGATTGATCGCGATCTTATCGCACTAACATTACTATATAAGGTGTGGGGTGATGAGATGGCAGGACATAAGGCATGCCAAATTTTATTGCGCTTATCCGAGTGGAGCCCTGAAGGCCCGGCGTCACTGTTAAGGCCTTGTACGTGGGGAGATGAAATTGGCCTGTCAATGACGCGAAATTTGTATCTTGCCTATCATTGGTTGTCTCCATTGCTGACGACCGACGAGTGTTCATTCGTCAGGCCGCTCTTAATTCGATATGCCTATCAAATGGAAGAGCGCTTAGAGCAAGATAAGTTTAAACAGTACCCGGGACATTCACATACATCGCGTTTGCCTGCTTACTTAGGCGTTGCTGCCCTTGTGTTACACAAAGAGTTTGAACTTAAAACTTGTGAACGTTGGCTTAATTACGCCTTAATGATTTACCGAGGTGTGTTGCCTTTCTATGGCGGAAAAGATGGCAGTTGGGTTGAGGGGCCTTTTTATTCTTCTTCCTATACCAAGTGGCACCATCCGTTTTTCTTGTCGGTTGAGCGTTTAAGTGGCTTTTCTTTCTATAATCACCCGTTTTATAAGAATTACGTTAAGTTTGCTTTGGACTTTGTGGCGAATAACGATCGAATTCATCCCTTTGGTGATGGCTTCTGGTGCAAGAGAGAAGGTAAAGAGTGGCCTGGTTTCTTTGCGCAAAATCCACTCAGAATATATGCACCACGGTATGGTTGTACGAAGTCGATATTAGAGTCCAAGAAGTTAGAGTCCAATATTGAGACTTACAAGCTCCATTTATTAGATATAGTACCGACGTATCCGCAGTTACAATTTGAAAAATCGGGTCAACATTCAACCGTTTCTAATACGTTAATGACTTCAAATGAGGCGTTTGTTTCTGACGAGACTGCTCTGTGTGTGAGCCCTGCGTCGAACAACATTTACTATTCATACGCAGGGTTAGGTAAAACTGCCCATAGTAAAATGTCGGTGTACTACCGAGCAAGTAAGTTTGGTAATAGTTCTCATCGCCATGCTGATCAAGGGAATGTTGCACTAGTCGATGATGGCGTTAATGTTCTTACTCCGAGTGGCAGTTATGGCTATAGGTTTGGTAGCAAACATCATAGTTTATGGACTCGAACTACGCAGGCGCATAATTTACCCTTATTTGGTGGTGTCAATTTAGACGATAGCGTTACCAACGCGACTGAAGGTCAGAAGATAGATTGCGCAACAGCTCAAGCAACAGTAATCACTCGAATTGATAGCAATGAGTTTCAATGTGTCGTTCTAGATCTCGCGAATGCTTATGAGAGTTGTGAGTCGTTTGTGCGAACAATAATACAAGTTGCAGATAACGGGGTCGTTATTGTCGACAACATTAGGCTATCTGAACCCAAATCGATGCAATGGCGAGCCCATACCCCGCTCGAAGTTGTTATTAAGGGGGGGAGTGTTGATTTGTACCATGAACAAGAAACTTATTATCTTGGAATGATGAGTGATCCTTCTTGTGTAGTTAAGTTAACAAGTGAAATTGATGACGGTGATGGTTTCAAAGGGAATGTTGAATCTGACGCTCAGAAAGATATTAAACATCTAGAATGGTTCATAGAAGAACAGCAGCAACATCAAGTGGTTATGAGTTGCTTAAAACAACCAATAGATTACGTGTTAACTGACGAAAATACTTTGATACTTGCCCATGCGGGCCAGTCTTTTAAGCTCAATGTAGAAACTGGTGAGGAGATCACTCCGTAAAAATCAGGTGACATAAGTATTTTATGTCACCAATTTTCTAAAGATTGTCTTTTGATGTCGCGATAGCGGGAATGGAGTTAAACAGATAACCATCAAAATTAGGGTCGGTAAAATCAGAAAGCTCTAAAAGCCTAATCTTCACATGTTCTAGATGTTGCCACATCGCTTGCTTGGCTTCGATTGGGTTCTTGCGTCTCATTGCTAGCAAAATAGCAGCATGATCATCTAGCCACTCTTTCCTATAGTCTTGGATCTCGATATGTGTATGCAGTATCTTCCACATAGGGCTAGACTCACGACGTTCCCACGATTCCTTTAGAATATCGACCAGCACAGAATTCTGTGTCGCTTCGGCAATACACTGATGGAACATTCTGTCACCAACCGGATTTTGGACATTGTTTTCAATTTCGCGGCGCTCAATTTCTAGAGCTTCACGCATTTTTTCGATATCAGCAGGGGTTGCTTGTGTTGCAGCAAACTCAGCAATACTGCTTTCCAATAACTGTCTTGCTTGAAGCATTTCAAAAGGACCTACATCTTCATTTTGTGCCACTGTTGATGTAGTCGGTAAGTTAACGATGTACACTCCCGAGCCTTTCTTTACTTCAACGAGTCCCTCAAGTTCCAGCATGATGATTGCTTCTCTAACCACAGCTCTGCTCACGGATAGACGCTCAGCAATATCTCGCTCGGGCGGTAAACGACTTCCAATCGGGTAAAGACCATCAGATAGTTCTTTTCTCAAGATAAGACCGAGGGTTTGATAAGGGCGTTTGGGTTCGAAGTTGATCATGGAAATGCAGTGTACCTTTGGATCTGTGGTTTGAATTGAAAGTTTTCGCTAACTCGAAAGTCATTTTAAACGCTTATAAATGTCAATTCGAGTAAAAACCTAACTAATCCAACTCTAATTGTATCAAAGCGTAACGGTTCGTTGTGGTCACTTTTATGTACATGAACAAAAGGTTATCAACTTCGATATTAAACTTTCAAAAGCCATACAAGGAACGCGCTCATAGTTTTGAAGTGAGATTAAGCGTATTTCGTATAATCTTGAGTTTTTGATCAATAGCACAAGCCGTGAATAACCGCTATGTTCAATAGAGTTATATCACCTAACAAGTTGATATTGATAATAAACAACGGTGCTTGTAAAAATACAGATATAAACTTCAAGCCTAATCTGATTGAGAGTAAAAGGAACAACATGCACTACGACGTATTCAACGGAGACGCAGATGGCATAATCGCGTTGTTACAGCTGCGATTAAGTGAGCCAAGAGAGAGCGTGCTCATTACTGGTGTTAAGCGTGATATTAAGTTGGTCTCTCAAGTTGTTACTCAAACTATGGAGTCGGGTAAGCAAGGTGATGTTTCTTCCGTTACCGTTTTAGATGTATCGATGGAGAAAAACCTGCCTGCACTGCACTCACTGCTAGACGCAAACATCAATGTATTTTATTGCGATCACCACCGAACAGGGGATGTCCCAACTTCTAGTCATTTAGATACTCTGATTGATACCGCGCCAGAGAGCTGCACGAGCTTGCTGATTAACCAGAAGCTGAATGGTGCGCATGTGGCTTGGGCAATCGCAGCTGCCTTTGGCGACAATCTAAAAACGGTGGCGGCGCGGCTAGCGGATGAAAATGGATTCGCTCAATCTCAAAAAGAGTTTCTAGAAGAGCTAGGTACCTTGGTTAACTACAACGGTTACGGTTCGTCACTGAGTGATTTGCATTTCACGCCAGCTGAGCTCTACAAAACCCTTTATCAATACCCGAATCCGTTTGATCTTTTGGATGATAAAGACTCTGTGTTTTATCGACTGCGAGCTGCTTATCAAAATGATTGCCAGCAGTTATCAAACCTTGCTCCTGTTTATGAAAGTGAAGTCGCACGTGTGTTTGAACTACCAGGCGAGACTTGGGCAAGGCGCATCAGTGGCGTATTTGGTAATGAAATCGTTAATCAAGATCCAAACCGAGCGCAAGCAGTATTAACGAAAAACCAAGACGGCGAGTCTTACACGGTGAGCTTACGTGCGCCATTATCAAATAGAACGGGTGCAGACGAAATTTGCTCAAGTTTTGCGACTGGCGGAGGAAGAAAAGCAGCGGCTGGAATTAATCAACTTAATGAACTTGATAAGGTGAATTTTATTTCACTATTGGATGCATATTATTCATCTGGCACTGACGGTTAACTGAAAAACTCCCGACGTATACATTCAAAATCCTACAAATTCTTGCTCCTATATTCCGTTATACGTGTGTATTGCTAGCACATGTATGATGGCTATATCCAGGCTGTTTTAGTGATATCACTCGCAATGGTATCTGGTCTTAGGTCAGTAATTACGGCGTATTTGGGGTGATTTTTGCCGATTTAAAGTTTATTTTTTCCTATCGGTGATTTTTTATATTTTTGGTTAATTATCTTAGTGAATTAAGGTTGATTAAATATTTATATGGTCAATGCATTCAGCCGAAAATAACAGTTTTTAGCATTTCAATTTGAATGAAAAGTCAAAATCATATTGATTCTGATATTCAATCTGTGACTTAAAATCACAAGTTAAATCAAAGGTCATCTTTTCCTAAAAATTCCATTACTTTTCTATAAATATTCATGATTACAATGAATTGGTTCGGTTGTGATTGGCACAGCTGTTAAGTAAGGAAGTGGGACTAATGTTGAAACGTAAAGCTCTACAATTAGCAGTATCGCTCGGCATGGCGGCAATGTCTGGCGCTGTTTATGCGAATGGTTCAGATATGACGAATCCAGACTCTGGCGTGGTGGTTGGCTATTGGCATAACTGGTGTGACGGTGGCGGCTACCAAGGTGGTAATGCGCCATGTGTGACGCTGGATGAAGTGAACCCAATGTACAACATCGTGAATGTGTCATTCATGAAGGTCTACGATGTGGCTGATGGTCGAATCCCAACTTTTAAACTGGACCCAACCATTGGGCTTTCAGAAGAACAATTTATTGACCAAATCTCGGAACTCAACAAGCAAGGTCGCTCTGTGCTGTTGGCTTTAGGTGGTGCGGATGCACACGTAGAGCTAGAAACCGGTGATGAAAGAGCCTTTGCTGATGAGATTATCCGTCTAACTGAGCGTTACGGTTTCGATGGCCTAGATATCGACCTTGAACAAGCAGCCGTAACCGCAGCAAACAATCAAACCGTGATTCCTGATGCTCTTAAGTTGGTAAAAGACCACTACCGTGCTGAAGGTAAAAACTTCCTTATTACTATGGCGCCTGAGTTCCCGTATCTCACGACAGGCGGTAAGTACGTTCCTTATATCGATAATCTAGAAGGCTATTACGACTGGATTAACCCACAATTCTACAACCAAGGTGGCGATGGTATCTGGGTTGAAGGCGTGGGTTGGATTGCTCAAAACAACGATGCGTTAAAAGAAGAGTTCATCTACTACATTTCTGATTCTCTTATCAACGGAACGCGTGGTTTCCACAAGATCCCACATGACAAGCTGGTGTTTGGTATTCCTTCAAGCATCGATGCTGCAGCAACCGGTTTTGTACAAGAGCCACAAGATTTATACGACGCATTTGATAGCCTAACGGCGCAAGGTCAACCGCTACGTGGTGTAATGACTTGGTCTATTAACTGGGACATGGGCACCAACAAAAACGGCCAACAATACAACGAGCAGTTCATTAAAGACTACGGCCCGTTTGTACACGGTCAGGTAACGCCACCACCAGTCGAGGGCGAGCCCGTTCTTAAAGGTGTCGAAAATACGCGTGTTCTTCACGGCACAACGTTTGATCCTATGGATGGCGTGACGGCAACAGACAAAGAAGACGGCGATCTAACGTCATCAATCGATGTTGAAGGTTACGTTGAAACCAGTGTTATTGGCACTTACGTTTTGACTTACCGAGTGAAAGACAGCGATAACAACGAAACCACTAAAGCGAGAACGGTAGAGGTTTACAGCCAGAAGCCAGTATTTAATGGCGTATCTGACACAACAGTTGTGTTGGGAACTGCGTTTGATGCAATGGCAGGCGTGACGGCGAATGATGCAGAAGATGGCGACCTGACAAGCACCATCACACACACTGGCAGTGTCGATGTAAATGAAATCGGCAACTACACACTTGTGTATAGCGTAACAGACAGCGCGAACCAAACTGTAACCGCTGACCGTAAGGTATCTGTAACTGATGGTTCTAACTGTGCTGCTGCATGGGATGCCGACACCGTTTATGTTGAAGGTGACCAAGTATCTCATGACGGTTCAACGTGGGGAGCAGGGTGGTACACTCGCGGCGAAGAACCTGGAACGACAGGTGAGTGGGGCGTTTGGAGAAAAGTTTCAGATTCTTCTTGTGGTGGTAACCCAGATCCGGGCGATGACTTAGAGCTTGCTGTTTCAGGGCTTCAATCAGAATATGCGCCAGATAACGGCAATGTTCGTTTAGATCTAACACTGACATCAAATGAAGCGTTAGATGTTACCGCTATGGTGATCAACAGTGCAGGTACTGTGGTTGAGCAAACTAAGGTTAACGTAACGGACAGCCGCGCCATTACCATCGACTTATACGATGTAGCGGAAGGGCAATATGGACTTGAAGTGGTCGGTAAAGCATCTGACGGTGAAATGGTGATGGTAAACGATTCGTTCGCTGTTAAAGACGGTGGTGGTACAACACCTCCTCCAGGTGATTATCCTCCATATGAAGCGGGCACCAACTACGCAGCGGGTGACATTGTGGTCGGCAGCGATAATGGCTTGTACGAATGTAAGCCTTGGCCATACACGGCATGGTGTGCAAGCGCGTCTTACGCTCCAGCAGATAGCCAATACTGGCAAGATGCTTGGACAAAGCTGTAGTCTGATAGCTCAACGCTAGCAATATAAAGTAGACGATCAAAGAGAGGCCATTGTACCTCTCTTTTTTATGTTTAAACAGTTCTGACTTAGAGCTTTAAAACCCACTTAACCTTAAACTCTGCTCTGCATATTGCTCTAGATCAAAATAGGAGTGATTATCAATTGTATTACATGTTAAGAAATAGCACTATGCGCACATTGAATTTTATATATTGTTAATATTTGCATAATGAATCTTGCTCAAGTCGACCTCAATCTACTCGTTATTCTTAAACACCTTCTTGAAGAGAAGCACGTTTCCAACACGGCATTGGCGCTGGATATGAGCCAACCTACGGTGAGCCGATCTCTGCAAAAACTGCGTACCGTTTTCAATGATGATCTATTGGTGCGAGCGGCTTATGGCTATGAGTTAACGCCAAAAGCAGAAGCCATTAAGCAAGATCTCAATTCGGTACTGACACGTTTAGAAAAGCTGTTACATGGCGATGTATTCGAACCGCAAAGCAGTGACAGTACGGTTCGCTTCTTTGGTTTAGTGCCTAATGTCGCGCACTTGCTGCCCAAGGTAGTTGCGGAGATACGTCAACAAGCGCCAAACATGACTGTTGATATCGACTCGATTCCTAAACGACACTTTGAGCCTCTGTTATCCGGTGATGCGCACTTTGTGTTGTCGACCCACGAGCCGTTAAGTTCAGAGCAAAATTTGTATCGAATGTTCGTGATTAGCCGCGATTACCGTTTGCTGATGAGTAAAAAACATCCTTTGGCGGACAAAGAGATCACGGTTGATGACTTGTTGAATAGCCAACTTGGTCAAATCTCACTGCAAGGGGATAAGAAGCTCTCGATCGAAAGTCGATTTAAAGATCTTGGCTTGATTGATAAGCAGCGCCAGCTGTCCATTCCAATTCAGCTTTCCAATTTTAACGTCGCGCCGGATATGGCAGAAGCAACCGACATCATCTTTCATTTACCGACACCTTTTGCTCAACAAGCCGCTACGCAAAGAGATCTTGTTTGTAAACGCGTGCCTAAAGCGTTGCGCCACCCATCAGAAGACGTCTACTTATACTGGCATAAGCGCTTTCATAACGACCCGATGTGTCGCTGGGTTCGCAATATATTCAAAGAGCTTTATACATAATCCATCTGCAGGGTGAATGAAAATTACGAATACCTATCAAGTTGGATATAGATCTCTTTCATTATTTGAATGGTGAATAACGAGAATCGATTTTTGGTATGAAACTTTCGTTGATAAGAGTGGTAGTTGGTTGTTTAATGCAAACCATTATCATTACCAATCACATATAAGAATGAATATCATGTCTGAGAGATCTCTTTTGATTCGCAAACCTCTTTTGGTTCGTAAACCCCTTTCGATCGCAGTCGCTGTTATTTGTACCTCACTTTCAGCTAACGTGTTGGCGCAAGAAGAAGCGCAAGCAACAGATGAGCAAATGGTTGTTACGGCAACTCGTACCGAGATGGCACTAAAACAAGCGCCAGCTTCAATGTCGGTTATCACCGCGCAAGACATTGAAGACAGCCCTGGTATTACCTTGGCGGACATCGTTGCAGAATCAACGAGTGTAGAGTCTGATTTTGATAGCACACGTGCTGGCCGTCAGATGATCTCTATTCGTGGTATGGATTCAGATTACACTCTTATCATGGTGAACGGTCGTCGTTTAAGCTCTGCAAGTGCCATCATCCGTGGTAACGACTTTGACCTATCAACGATTCCTGCTGATTCGATCGAACGTGTTGAAATAATCCGTGGCCCAATGTCTGCACTTTACGGTTCAGATGGTATGGGCGGTACAATCAACATCATCACTAAGGCTCCAGAAAACGATTGGAGCTCTACACTGAGCATGGACACTTCATCTCCACTTGATGGTGATGGAGGGGAAGAGTATTCGATGGGCTTCACGACATCTGGTGCGTTGATTGAAGACGAGTTGTTTGCTCGCCTATCTGTTAACCAAACTAGCCGTAACGCTTGGCAACCATATTCTGGTACACACAGCTTTGGTTACGATCGTTCAGATGTAACAGCTCTAGAAGAACGTGACACGTTAAGCTTACTTGCAAGCCTGACATGGAATGCGACAGATAACCAAACCATCGATTTCGATTTTGGCTACAGTGATGATGAACGTGAGTCATCTGCGGAAAACGTATCATCTGTGATTGAGT
Source organism: Vibrio sp. 10N.261.52.C11 (assembly GCF_041471405.1). NCBI lineage: Bacteria > Pseudomonadati > Pseudomonadota > Gammaproteobacteria > Vibrionales > Vibrionaceae > Vibrio > Vibrio sp. 10N.261.52.C11. The sequence continues at coordinate 57,216 of NZ_JBFROI010000023.1, read as the reverse complement.
CTGACACACGTGTTGTACGTCAGAGCCAAGCGATCACACATAGTGGTTTTTGGAGCTGGGGTGACACGCAAGTACGTTATTCACGTGAAAATGTGACAGATAATGATGCTGCGGACTCAGATACTAACTATAGCAGTGACATCGAAGAGCTGACTCAAATTGTTGAAGCTTCGGCGACCACTTATCTTGGTGATAGTCACACCGTAACGTTTGGTATGGACTACCAGTTGAGTGAATTAACCAACAAAGAAAACTTAGTCAATGGTACATCTGAAGCTTATCAAGGTGCGTTATTTGTTCAAGACCAATGGTTAATGACGGATCAACTAACGGCAACCATTGGTGGTCGTTTAGATAAGCATGAACTGTACGGTGAAGAGTTCAGCCCACGTGTGTACTTGGTTCATCAAACAACGAATGACCTGATCATCAAGGGTGGTGTGGGTAAAGCATTTAAAGCACCAACATTGACTCAAAATCAGACAGACTACACAGTTAATAGCTGTAAAGGCGTATGTGATTTACATGGTAATGAAGATCTTAAGCCCGAAACCAGCTTGAACTATGAGATCGCTGCGATTTATAGCCAACCTCGTTGGAATGTTGAAGGTGCCTTATTCCGAAATGAAATCAACGACCTAATTGATCGTGATGAAACCTATTGTGAGAACGGCGGAGTGTTTGAATCGGGTAAAGGTTGCGCTGATAGTTCAAGCTCAACTGGCTATGTGAATGGTAAGCGTACTTATACAAACGTATCAGAGGCTGTAGTTCAAGGTGCTGAGCTTACAGGCCAATTCCAAATTACTGATGAATGGGGTGTGTCTGGTAATTACACATTCTTAGACACTGAAGATAAGTCTACTGGTGACGAATTACTTGAGCGTTACAAGCATTCGGGTTTAGTTAAACTGAACTGGAGCCCAACTTACGATCTAAGTACTTTCGTGAGTGCGCGTTACCGTGGTGAACGTCAGATCGAAAGCGATCTAACTCAAGACGCTTACACAACGCTGAACCTAGGTGCTGTCTACAACGTGAATGCTTCAGTACGACTACGTGCAGGTATCACGAACTTAACTGACGAAGCTGTATCACAAGAGCTAGAGAGCATGGGCTATGTTGAAGAGCCACGTACTTACTACGTAGGTATGACAGCGGACTTCTAATTTAGAGTTTAGTAACTGATAGCTTGATACAAAAGAACCCACACTGGCTGATGCTCTAAAAGGAGAATGGCGAGTGTGGGTTCTTTTTTGATCTATAGATTTGGTTTAATTTGCCGTTTATCTATTAATCTAGATTTTGACACATGTGATCAGCGCATTACCGGACTGAGTATCCCAAGGAATCAGCTTGTCGTAATCGTGCTCGAAGATATTAACCTCGAAGTAGGGCTTCAATATCTCGATTAACTCTTTAAACGAGAATGCCACCATTGGGTGTTCATCATTCCACACTTGAGTTTCACCAGCAGTCGTCTTTTCGATGCTAAGCTTTAGCGCTTGCTTATCACCCTGACCAGAGTAATACCAACCAGAACGGAACGTGAAATCGTCTTTGTCTTGGTTTGTTGTGTGTCTAACAAACAGGTCGTTGCTGATCTTGTCTTTATCAACCACGTTAAAACAGAAAATACCTTCTGGCTTTAACGCACGATGCACACTTTCAATACACTCTTTAAGCTTCTCAAGGCCATCGTTGTAATGGATGGAATACAGGAAGCAAGTGATAAGATCGAGTGGTTCCGTGACCTCAAAGTTACTCATGTTTTGTACTGAGAACTTGGCTTCCGGGCAGCGAACTTCTGCGATATCTAACATCGGCTTGTTAAGATCTAGGCCACCGCTTTGGTAACCGAAATCAATAAAATGACGAACGTGTGGGCCAGTGCCACAAGCTAAGTCGAGGTGTGTTTTTCCTTCATTTCCAAAGATTTGATGGAGTCTACGTACGCAGTTACTTTGCGCTTGGTAGTCAATATCTACACACATTAAATCATAGTAACCGGATAGGTCGGTATAGAGTGCGTTGGCGGACATATTTGCCTGCAGCATAAGCTGAAAAATTAGGGTGGCGCATCATATACCGAAATTGGAAAATCGCAATCAAATATTCGATCAATGAAAGCGTTTTATTTTCTAACTTATGGTCGTTTTAAATGAGACCGTTTAAAGGGATGTTTAAGCTGCCAACAACATCAGTACGCGTGTCATCGCTATTCACTTTGTCCTGACTACTTATTCGTTAACTAAAACAGGTGTTGCTCCCTCAATGCAGCGACCATACGGGCTTTGCGGAACGCTTTTATCACGAGACGAGATAGGAAAAATATGGTATCTAGGTAAACCCAGTGTGACATTTATAATTTTATGATTAATCGTTAATTTTACTGATTCAAACCGAGTTCTTGAAAAGGAAACAATTCAGGAAAGTGGGCTGTTGATAAAAACCAAATCACTCAAGCTAAATAAGCGAACTAAACAAGGAGAGTTGAAACAATGACATCAGCAATAAATGCACAGGGTTCAATGGAAAATAGAACAGCATTGGAAAGCAGTGCTTCAATAGAAATTAAGGTGGATGACTTGTCGGGTGGGGAAGTCATTGAATTACTTGAAGAGCACCTCGCTGATATGTACGCCACTTCGCCAGCCGAAAGCGTTCATGCACTGGATCTAGATGGGCTCAAGTCACCAGAGATTACTTTTTTCAGTGCTTGGAAAGACAGCCAACTACTTGGGTGTGTTGCCATTAAAGAGCTAAATACCCAACACGCTGAACTCAAATCGATGAGAACCTCACAGTTTGCTCGAAAGTCAGGTGTTGCCAGCCAACTTTTACAACACGTATTAGATACAGCGGCCATTCGCCAGTATCAAACAATCAGCTTAGAGACTGGCTCAGAAGACTACTTTAAGGCCGCACGTAACCTGTATGAAAAGTTTGGCTTTGGATACTGTGAACCCTTTGCTGATTATGTGTTGGATCCGCACAGCCAGTTTATGCGTATTGAGTTGCGTTAAGAGGCTAGCCTTAGATGTCGACTTACTTTGCAGGTTTCTCCCTTGGCCTTTCGCTGATTCTTGCGATTGGCTCTCAAAATGCGTTTGTTTTAAAGCAAGGGCTTAAGAACCAACACGTATTGGCAGTTTGTGCTGTATGTGCCATTTCTGACGCCTTACTGATTAGCTTTGGCGTGACGGGCTTTGGCGCAATCGTTAAACAGTTCCCACAAATTGAGCAGTTCGCCCGTTATGGTGGCGCTATCTTTTTGGGTGTCTATTCATTCTTAAGCTTCCGATCAGCATTTACCGAAAACCACGCCTTAGAAGCCACGGCAGAAACTAAAGACTCATTAACCAAAGCGATTGCGATGTGTTTGGCGTTCACTTGGCTTAACCCGCATGTGTATTTGGATACTGTGGTATTGCTGGGGTCTATCTCAACTCAATATCAACCGGATCAAATGTTGTTTGGCGCTGGGGCGGTATCGGCGTCATTCGTGTTCTTCTTTTCACTTGGATATGGCGCTCGCTTCTTGGCTCCAATGTTTAAGAACCCGAGAGCGTGGAAGGTGTTGGAATTTGTCGTTGGCGTGATCATGGCATCTATTGCAATATCTTTGATTGTCTAGCTGCGCGTAATTAGGCTTCCATTTTGGTATAGGTGTTGAATACACGCCAGTAGAAAGCCTAACCTTACGTTTAATCTCACAAGCAGATGCAGTAAATATCGAATTCTTCGGCCCGAAAGCCGTGATGTAGCGTTTAGCACAGTAACTCTGGGCGCTTCGTACAATTTTTGACGACCTCTGTGAAATAGCTTAAAGCTAAAGCTATGGACACCTAAAACCGCTCTAACGTTGAGCGGTTTTTTTATGTCAAAAATAACGATTGGTCACGCTATGGGCGGAGTTGGTCCAAAGCCTGAAATTAGTTGGTTTTCACAAGCTTATAAAAGGGAATTATCTCGACTATTTTGGTAGATTAAAGGTATTACCGACTTCCAGTGAGCAGCAATGAAGATTCTTCACACGTCCGATTGGCACCTTGGCCAAAACTTCTACAATAAAAGCCGTAAGAATGAACATGAACGGTTTTTACAATGGTTACTTGAGCAAGTTACAGAGCACGACATCGACGCGATCATTGTTGCTGGCGACATTTTCGATACCAGTACACCGCCGAGTTACGCTCGTGAGATGTATAACAAGTTTGTGGTCGATTCGAACAAGATCGGTTGCCAGTTGGTGTTATTAGGTGGTAACCATGACTCGGTGTCTGTGTTGAAGGAGACACAGCAATTACTGAAGTACATGGGCGCAGACGTAATTCCGAACACCAATGAAGATCATGCGACTCAGGTTGTCGAACTAAAAGGTAAGAACGGCGATGTAGAAGCGCTGGTTTGTGCCATTCCTTTTATTCGCCCTCGCGATGTGTTGATGAGCCAGGCGGGTGTCACTGGCGTTGAGCGTCAGAAGCAACTCGGCGATGCAATCAAACAGCATTATCAAAGTGTTTATGATGCGGCGGTTGCTAAGCGCGCGACGTTTGCAAACAGCGAGCACATGCCGATCATCGCTACCGGCCACTTAACTGCGATGGGTGTTCAACAATCGGATTCGGTACGTGATATCTATGTCGGCAACCTTGATGGTTTTGCCGCTGATGGCTTCCCAGACGCAGACTATATTGCACTTGGTCATATCCACCGCCCACAAGTGGTGGCAAAGCGTGAATACATTCGTTATTCAGGCTCTCCAATCCCACTAAGTTTTGATGAACTTAAGTCTCAAAAACAAGTGTGTGTGGTTGAGTTTGTTGAAGGTGAGCGCACCATTTCTCAACTGCCTGTTCCCACATTCCAACCTCTAGCTGAAATCAAAGGCGACTTGAGCGAGATCGAATCTCAGCTTAACCAATACATAGGTTTAGATAGCGACCAAAGCGTATGGTTATCGATAGAAGTGCAAGCGCAAGATTACTTGTCGGATCTACAAGAACGTATGCGCGCACTGACCGAAGGATTGAATGTGGAAGTACTTCAACTGCGCCGAGCAAGAGAGCGTCGTAATCAAGCATTAGAGCAAGAGTCGGCAGAGACCTTATCTGAACTGAGCCCGATGGACGTGTTTACGAAGCGTATTGCCTTAGAAGAGTTTGAAACCGATTCTGAAAAAGCGCGTTTAGAGCGCATGACGGTGAAGTTCAAACAAGTGATGGTCGAAGTGTCTGAAAGCGCTCAAGCGCCCAATAAAGTAGAAGAGTAATCGTATGAAGATTTTAAGCCTAGAATTTGAAAACCTGAACTCTTTGAAAGGGCGCTGGAAGCTCGATTTTACCCAATCGCCGTTTGCAGAAAACGGTCTGTTCGCAATTACTGGTCCAACTGGGGCGGGTAAAACCACCATTCTTGATGCGATTTGCTTGGCACTTTTCCATCGCACACCGCGTTTGAAAAGCATTGCTAAAGGTAATAATGAATTAATGACTCGTGGTACGGGCGAGTGCTTTGCTGAGCTTGAATTTGAAGTGCAGGGTAAAACGTACCGCTCTAACTTCCACCAAAAGCGCGCACGTGGCAAACATGATGGCGCACTGCAAACGCCGACCTGTGAATTTGCAGATGCCGACACAGATAAAGTGTTAGAGACCATGCTCACTAAGAAGATCAAGTTGGTGGAGCAGGTCACGGGCCTCGATTTCTCACGCTTCACTAAATCCATCATGTTGTCTCAAGGTGAGTTTGCGGCGTTCTTAAATGCCAATGCTAACGACCGTGCAGAGCTACTTGAAGAGCTGACGGGAACAGAAGTTTATAGCCTGATTTCAGAGCGTATCTACGATCATTTTAAGTCGAGTGAAGAGTCGCTTAATCAACTTAAAGCGAAAGCTGAAGGTGTGAGCTTACTGTCTGAAGAGCAAATCAAAGAGCTGACCGCAGAGCGTGAAACGCTAGAAGTAGAGCAGAAGCGTTTAGCCGAGCAATTAAAAGAGTGGCAAGTGCATCTTAGCTGGTGGAAAGACGTGACCAAAGCTGAGCAAACTATTGCGGCCAGTGAGCTCGATCTGAAAACCGCTCAAGATGAACTAGACCGTAACCAACCGTCACTAGAGCGCTTGGCAAACAGTGAGCCGGCTGAAAAGCTGCGTCCAGTACACAAAGATTTAAAGCGTTGCGAACAAGAGGTGAACACTACTCAAGCTCACCTAGATAACAGCACCAAGTTACTTGCCGTTCGTGATGCAGAAATGCAAGACGCGCAAACTAAACTGACTCAAAGCAGTGCGATTGTCGAACAGGTAAAAGCCGAACAGCAGGATCAAGAGAAGATCATCGAGCAGGTTCGCCCGTTAGATAACCAAATTGCCGTACTCAAAGATAAGCAAACTGCGGCCGTTAGTGCAGCGAATACGCTTAACGAGCAACATACGCAGCAGCGTAATCAACAGATTGTTTTAGTCCAAAAAACAGATGCACTGAAGCAACAAGATAAACTCAGCACTGAGTACCTAAATACGCATCAAGCTGACCAACATCTGGAAAAATACCTAGGTCAGTGGCAAGCAAAGGTCGAGCAAGTTCGTACTCTAGAGCGCCAGCATTCAGAGCAGTTGAATTCAGCGAAGCAAGCTTTGTCTGCAGTTGATGCACAGCAAACGATCATCAAATCCGCGCAAGATGCTAAAGCAACGCAAGATAAAACTTTAGCTGAATTGGTTGTTCTCGAGAGTAGTGCAAAGCAACAGTGGGAAGCCTTGCAAGGCAACACTAGCGAGCAAGTGTTGAATTCGCAAAAAGATCTGTTGGAGTTTTGGAATCGCAATACGCACTCATTACTCGAGATCAATCGTGGTTTCCTAAATGCCCAACAACAGCTGCACGCAAAAACACAGGCACATCAAACCAACACCCAGTTGGTCGACAAGCTTTCGAAAGAGCGTGAAGTGTTGCTTCTGCGATACCAAGAAAAAAAGACCTCACTTGAACGTTTAGTTCGCTTAATTGATCAAGAAGGTGACCTTGCGAAATACCGAGCGTCATTGAAGCCAGGTATGGATTGTCCATTGTGTGGTTCAACAGACCATGCGATCGAACAATCACAAAGTTCGAAGGATTTGAATGCCCAGAAAGAGCTTGAGGAACAAGAATTAGCAGCGATTCAGAAAGAAGGCCAAGAGCATCGTCAGCAGTTAGATTCTCTTACCCTTGTGATTGTGGCGCTTAACGATGACATTCAACGTGCGCAAGCGGACATTCAACAAGCTCAGCTGAATTGGCAAGGCGTTGTCGGCAAGCTTCAACAGAGCTTATCGGATTTCGTTGGCACGGCTCCTGAACTGGCACTGCTAACGATTAACGATTTAGGCAATGAAGCTACAGTCGCGACCTTTGCTCAGCAGTGTGAACTTCAACTAAGTCAGAGCGCGCAGCAACTCAAAGCGTTGGGTGATGCTAAAGCGCATTACGCTGAAGCTGAGAAACAACGCCTGTCTGTAAGTGTTATGGCTGACAAGGCGCAGTCTAATCTCGAGTTGGCCGAGCAACGCTTAGCTGATTTGAATAAGCAAAACCAAGTCGCAAACGAGCAAGTGACTCAAATAGCTCAAGCGAAAGGCCAGCAATGGAACGCTTTGAAAGAGAGCATTGTTCAAACTTCTATCGAAGCACCTGAACTTGAGCATATCGATGATTGGTTTACTGCGAAATCGCAAGCATCAAGCACATGGCAGCAAACCAAACAGCAACAGGCCGATATTGAGAAGCAACTGATTACTCAAAATGCCGAATTGAAAACGTTAGACGACAAGCTAAGCAGTGTTGAGAAAGAGCTCGCGACACTGACGCAAGAGAGTGAGTCTTTAGTGTCAGAACTCACTCGTGTAACGGCTGAAAGAACAGAGTTGTTTGGTGACAAAGACATTCAAGCCACCAGCAATGCGATGAAGCAAAGAGTCACTGAAGCAGTAAATGCATTTGATGCCGCGCAGTTAGTGCTTAACCGCAGCGAACTTGAACATCGAACCGAGCAAACCAAACACACTGGTTTCTCGGACGAGTTAGTCAGTAAGCAATCGAGCTACACACAAGCGTCGAATGCTTGGTTAGAAGCGCTGAAAACTAGCCCGTTCGAAGATGAGGCTAATTTTGAAGCAGCGTTGTTAGATGAAGAGGTTAGAACTCAACTTCAAAGCCTGAAGAAGTCTTTAGACGAAGCGATTGTCAGTGCGCAAGCTAGGTTGAACGCCGCCAAAGCGACACAAGTGGATCTACTAAATCACGAAAATGCGAAAGCATGGCAAGAGCAAGACCAACAGCAAGTTGAAGAAGCGACTACTGAGTGTCAAAACGCACAGCAAAGCCATGCGACCAAGATCGGTGCAATTTCTGCCAATCTTGAAACGGATAGCCAGAACCGCAGTAATCAGCAAGATCTGTTTAAGCAAATAGACGAGCAACAGGTCGACTTTGATGATATTTCACGTCTGAATTCACTTATTGGTTCTAAGAACGGCGACAAGTTCCGTAAGTTTGCTCAAGGTCTAACACTGGAAAACTTGGTGTACTTGGCAAACAAGCAGCTACAACGTTTGCATGGTCGTTACGAGCTTAAACGTAAAGCCGACGATGGTTTAGAACTGCAAGTGCTCGACACATGGCAGGGCGATGTTATGCGTGATACCAAAACGTTATCAGGTGGCGAAAGCTTTTTGGTGAGCTTGGCGTTGGCATTAGCGCTTTCTGATCTTGTGAGTTACAAAACCAGTATTGATTCTTTGTTCTTGGATGAAGGTTTCGGCACGCTGGATAGCGACACATTGGACATTGCCCTAAACGCGCTCGATAACCTGAATGCGTCAGGCAAGATGATTGGCGTCATCAGTCACGTTGAAGCATTGAAAGAGCGAGTGCCTGTTCAGCTTAAAGTAACAAAACACTCTGGCTTAGGTGTGAGTGAGATGGAGAAGCAGTACAAGGTTGTTGCTTAGGTTCTAGCTATATTCCATCAGCGCAGAAATAGAAACAAAGCTAGATGAAGTAGATCCCCGACTCAGTCGTTCCTCCTTCTCGAGGATGACGGAGTCGGAAGTTGTCATTAATCACTTCGCCGTCATCCCTTAATGTCAGGATCGAATAAAAAGCAGCCGTCATTCCCTAAAGTGAGGCACGAGCGTAATAGGGAATCTCTAGTAGACGCAGGAAGTGGACGCATCAAAAAGGGAACGGCCATGCACAACAAGCCCCATTTACCAACTAAGACATGTCCTATTTGCCAAAAGCCTTTCTCATGGCGTAAAAAGTGGCAGCGCTGTTGGGGTGACGTGATTTACTGTTCTGAACGTTGTCGTCGTCATAAGCCAACTTTGTCGTAATTTCTGTTCGTTTTTAGAACACGTTAATAGTTTCGTCATTCATTTCTTAAGTTAATATTTCTATCTGTAAGACAACTAATGTATAAAGGCGGCATGAAGATACCTAAAAGAATACAGCCTTTAGTTGACGACGGTTTAGTCGACGAGGTGACAAGCCAACTCATGAGTGGCAAAGAAGCATCGGTGTACATTGTGCGCTGCGGCGATACGATCCGTTGTGCCAAGGTATATAAGGAAATAAGCCAACGCAGCTTCAAAAAAGCGACCGCGTATCGTGAAGGCCGAAAAGTCCGAAATAGCCGCCGCGCTCGAGCGATGGAAAAAGGCTCTGGCTTTGGTCGTGAACAACAAGAAAAGGTTTGGCAAAGTGCTGAAGTGGATGCCTTATATAAACTGGCAGAAGCGGGTGTTCGTGTGCCTGTCCCTTATGGTTGCTTTGACGGCGTACTGCTTATGGAGCTGGTCACTGACGATGAGGGTTACGTTGCACCACGTTTGAACGATGTGGTGATGTCAGCAGAGCAAGCGATCGAAGATCATGCGGTGATGATGACTTACGTGGTTAAAATGCTTTGCGTTGGTTTGATCCATGGTGACTTGTCTGAGTTTAACGTATTGGTTGATGAATACGGCCCTGTGATTATCGATCTACCACAAGCTGTCGACGCTTCGGCTAATAACAACGCTGAGTGGATGTTGGCTCGTGACATCAATAACATCCGTGACTATTACGCTCAGTTTGCTCCTGAACTGGCAAAAACCGAGTATGCCAAGGAAATGTGGGCGCTGTACGAGAAAGGCGACTTGAAGCCAGACAGCAAACTGACGGGTGAGTTTACGGAAACCGACGACTTGGCTGATATCGAAGCCATCATGCAAGAGATAGACGCTGCGCGAATTGAAGAACAGCATCGACGCGAGCGAGCTAAAGAAGAGAAAGAAGGTGTTGACGATACTAAGTTCAATTGGGCTGAATAATCGTGATGATCAGTTTTGATCTTTAGCTAGATATCAACCAAACGCCTTTTAAAACAGAGGCGTTCTTTCTAAATAAAAACCCAATGGAGCTTCAACTCTGTTGGGTTTTCTTTTTTAGCACTAATGAAAGACGAACACTCGTATCAACTACCAATTTAACTGTTCACCATCGTAAGCGTAGAAGTGCCCACTGTTATCCGGTGTGGCAGTGCGAATAATATCGACCAACTGATGGGCGACATAGCTTGACTCAAACAACTTACCTTCAGGGACATTGGTCTGAAAAGGCTTCGACAGAGCTGTGTCTGTCGTGCCCGGGTGCAGAGCCAACACGGTGCCTTTCTTAATGGTGCGTTGCCATTCGATCGACATGGTTTTGATGAACATATTTAGGGCTGCTTTCGATGAGCGGTAGCTATACCAACCGCCTAATCTGTTGTCTGAAATACTGCCAACCTTTGCGGATACCACAGCAAACTTTGGATTGTCGCTCGCTTTAAGTATCGGCGTGAAGTGTTTTGCTAATAACAAGCTGGGCAGGGTATTCACAGAGATGTTTTTGAGGAAAAACTCAGGGTCGATGGACGACAAGTTCTTTTCCGGTCCAAGATCTGGAGTGTGGAGCATACCCACGCAGTTGATCAGCCAATCAAGTTGTTCAAACTCAGAACTCAAGCGCTTAATATCAGCTTCGTCGGTGGCGTCGACTTTGTGCCAGCTCAAGCGATTGTTTTCTAGTTCCGGCTGTTGAGAGTGGTAAGTCGCGTCTACATGCACATCAAGAAAATCAAACCGAGAGAGCTCAGATAATAGGTGTTTAACCACAGCGAAACCAATACCGCCGCTCCCACCGACCACCAATATGTGTAATCTGAGTTGCTCCACCATTATAAGTTCTCCAAGTTTGTGATTCGTTGTTCAGCAGTATCGAGAATCGCTTGTTGTGATTGCTCATCCATGTTGTCCCAAGAGCGATATAACATGCCCATACGTGGGTTGCGGTTTAACGCATCGCGGTGCTGGTCCATAAAGCGCCAATACAAGCTATTGAAAGGGCAAGATTGCTCGCCGCTGCGTTCTTTTATCTTGTAGTGACAGCCTTTGCAGTAGTCACTCATGCGGTTGATATAGGAACCGCTGGCAGAGTATGGTTTGGTTCCTACGATCCCGCCATCCGCAAACAGTGCCATACCTCGCGTATTTGGCATTTCAACCCACTCAATCGCGTCGACGTAAATACCGAGGTACCAACTGTCGACTTGGTCAGGGTCTATACCCGTGATTAAACAGAAGTTGCCAGTGATCATTAACCTTTGGATGTGGTGCGCGTAAGCAAACTCAAGAGACTGGTCAATCGCATGCTTCATGCAATTCATTTTGGTTTGTCCATCCCAAAAGTAATGAGGCAGCTTATTGGTTGCTGAATAATGGTTTTTGTTGGCGTAAGCAGGCATGTTTGCCCAATAGACGGCGCGTATGTACTCTCGCCACCCCAGTATTTGGCGTACAAATCCTTCGACCTGTGCAATATCGATGCTTGGCTTATCTGGTGAGCTGTCTCGAAGACAGGATGCTTGGTAGGCCGACAGTGCTGCATCAATCACTTCTTTAGGGCTCAGCAGTTTACTGTTCAGCGAGAACGATATACGGCTATGATACAAGCTCCATTTAGAGTCGTGCTCTGTCGTCATCGCATCTTGAAACTGCCCAAATAACGGCAAGCAGACTTGGCAGAAATGAGCGAGTAGAGACAAGCTTTGTGCGCGGTTCACCGGCCATAGTAACTGGTTACCGACTTGACCAATAGTTTGCACTTGGTGGTGCTCGATACGCTGCAAAATGTCGGTTATGTCATTGGTAAACATCAGCGGCTGAGGCAGGTTTTCGATGTCTTGTTTCTTGAGTTTCTTTCGATTGTTCGCGTCGTAATTCCATTTGCCGCCAACGGGCTTTCCGTCTTCTAACAAAATGTCGAAGCGCTTTCTCATTCGGCGATAGAAGTGTTCCATCATGATGTGTTTGTCTTTCGGAAACTGTTGTTCGATCTCTTCGAATGGAAAGAGGAAGTGTTCCGTATCACAACAACCTTTGGTCGCATTAGTGAGCTTCAGCTTGTTCATCTGCTCTAAAAGGCGATATTCATCTGGCCTTTGATATTCGAATTTCTCAGCGCCGAATTCGTGTACGTAGTGTTGCAATAGAGCATCGAGATTTTCAAATTGCGTGGTGTCATCAAGAGCGAGGTGGAGTACTTGATGACCTTGTTCTTTGAGTTCGTTAGCGAAGTAACCCATCGCACAGAAAAACGCGGCCACTTTTTGAACGTGAGAGGCAACATAATCTGTTTCTTGTTTTAGCTCAGCAATGATGTAAATAACGTCATCGTTAACCTGTCTAAACCATGAATGCTCAATGTTGAGTTGGTCACCTAATACAAGTCGTACCGTTTTAAATTTCATAATGCGTCCTGGTTTGTGAGGCTTGTTGTGACTGCGTTACCGCCTGTCCATTGATTGATGAAGGCATGGTCTGGGTCGTACATTTCAGTACGTTGATTCAAATCGAAATGACGTGATTTGTTAATTATTAGACGCTTACGAGTTGATAAGCTGACAAGATCACAAATTTCTACTCTAAGCGGGAAATAGGAGATTTCGGTCAGGATGAGTGTGTTGAAGAGGATATCAAGCCAACCAATAATACCGATAGAGGTTGGCAAAGCCGGTTATTTTTGAGTGTCGAACTGGAGCTTCTATTCCATAGGAATAACGAGAATATCGATAGGGGAAGTATCGATGATCTGTTTAGAATGGGAGATGAGCTTATGCCAAAAATCATGGTGATGGCCGCATAGCAATAGGTCAACGCCGTTGGCTTCGATGGCATTTTTGAGCTTATCGTTCAAATCACCCGTTCCCACGAAAATGTGCTTGATTGGGTGCTTGGCGTAGGCTTCAAACTCTTTCAAATGCTTAACGGCATCTTCATTGATGGGTAAATCACCGTCATTTCCCTGAATATCAACGAGCTCTGGATAAATTTCTCCATGCGTACCATCGATATAAACAAATGAAATGCCAGCCTCCAGTTTATCAGCGAAGAAGGTCGCTCTATCAATGAGAATCTTGGTGTCGTCAGACAGTTCAAGTGCGACCAGAATATGTCGGTAATCCATAATTAAAGCCTCTTGTTGTGAGTTATGTAACAAGCATAGTTTCTGTTGACGCAAATGATATCGAAGAGATCTCATATTCCGTAAAATCATCATTCAATGTTCTTCTAAGCACTATCGTATTTATATCGCTTTGATTGGTAAGAAATTTACAAAAGGTTGATATAGTGGTTGAAGCGCTAGCTTATGCTGTTAGATAGGCTTGATAGTTCAATGCGCCAATAACGAAGAGGCATCAATGACAGCACTACTAACCATTCCCACTCGAACATTAGGTTTCGACTACGATATTGAGATCCGAGACTGGTCTCAAAAGCTCGTCGGCTTTCATGTGTTTGAAGATGGTAGACGACCGCTTGATGGAGGCATTGGGCTGAGCCTCAACCTTGTTGAACAGTTTGACGTGAATGGTCGTTGGCTAAATTCATTACCTGCGCGTTATCGTGAAATCACCGACGACTTTCCAGAATACCAATACCAGATGTTGTGGCTTGCTGCGAATACTTATGAAGCCGCGCAATTGCTTGAATTAAGGCCTGTTATTTTGGCTTTGATCTGCATGAAATACAGTGTCGACAACAAGAAAGCACTGGCACTAAGTCGCTTAGGGCAGAAGAAGATCCTTACCAAGTTGGGCTTAGACGGCAGCAAGGCGACACTCAAATTCATCGACAAGCTAGAGCTTCATTACAATGTTGGTGATGAACTCGACCACATTGTTCGCATTCTCGAGCCACTGCAAAGACGAGTTCTTAAGTTTAAGCATTACTCAAAAGTTGGATACACAGCCCTGCGTTTGGACCAAGTTCATCCATTTCTAACTGGTAGCAGGCTAGGGATTGCAATGGTGGAAGAGGGCAGACTTAACGCACCATCGAAGATGGCGATGTTCCAAGATGCGATATTGCTAGGGCAAGATTTGGAGATGGATGATCCACTGCGCGCGATTACCAGTCAGAACTCTTTTGCGATGTTTGAACAACTCCATGACCGCTGGACGGAGCAACGCCAATTACGTCGTTTGGAGGGTAACTGCCCAATGGATAAAGACATCCCTTATCCCGTTCCTTTACTTGGCAATGACAACATTCATCCGCTCACGGATTATTACGACCTTGAACACGAAGGCATCGAGCAGAAGCACTGTATTGGCGTGTATCACAACCGAATCATGAGCGATCGTTATGTGGTGTTCCGCATGCTCAAGCCTCAGCGTTTAACCATAGGTTTACGCCGCGTCCCGAGCAAAGCATTTCCTTTTGAAATAGACCAAATCTGCGGAAAACGAAATGCACCTCCGTCGGAATCCGCTCGCCAAGTGATTCACGACTGGCTAGAAGCGAGTAAGCAAAAATATCCTAAGCAATAGCCATTAAGTAGAAGGAATACAGGATGTTTCAACAAGGCGATCTTTGCCCTCATTGTGGTTTGATTATTGTGATGCCTACGGATCTGCAAGGTGAATGCCTAGGATGCGGCGAAGAAATTAATCAAGACCCAGCAGACGATTACGACGAAGAAGAGTAGCTTTACCTACACTTAGATTAAACAAGGCTAGGATAGCCGAATTACTCTCTTTAAAAGGACGGAAAAATGCAGAAAGTAATCTTTAGAAATTGCGATGAAAACTCACCTTATTGGCATGAGTTAGAGGGCTTATTTCAAAGTGAATGGTCTGATTTCAAGTTTAAAGATACATATAAAGAAAACGTACAACTCCCTCCAGTAATAACAGTACTTCGCGATAATGTGGTCATTGGTGGCTTGGCGTATTCCTATTTTCAAGAACCTCACCAAGTTCGTGATGTAGTGTGGATCAACGCTGTGTTTGTCGACCCTCAATGGCGCGGTCAAGGCATTGCCAGTGAACTGATTAATCGTGGTGTCAGACAGGTTTCTTCTGCAGTGCAAACTCAACTCTACGCGTACACCAATATCATGGGTCTCTACCAAGGGCTAGGTTGGTCAATCGTAAATATGGAATCAGAACCGAACCATAAAGTGATGAGTATTGAGCTTAATCGATAAGCTCGGAATAAAAGCCTGATATTAGTTTATCTGCCGTTCGAGTAATGAATTTCTCCCTTTCATCCATAATGCATAAACCTGTTAAATTTTCGTTGAAACTCATGCCGATATCGCCTTTAAATCAAACAACTAGTTGTTGATTAAAACGATCAAGACGATTTATTGCAGCAGTTGTTGAGCACAAAGCCTATATTGACTAGAATGACGCACTTTTTTTATTTACGTACATACAGGTAATGAACATGAGCGATACTAATTCAAGACCAGCTTTACCAGATCATCTTGCAGGCAACCCACGCAGCCCACACCACGTTGCTGAGTGTTTCGAATACCCAATCGGCATTCGTCTAAATGGTAAAGAGCGTACTGATGTTGAAGAATACTGCATCAGCGAAGGTTGGGTTAAGATCCCTTCTCCAAAAGCGCTAGATCGTTTTGGTCAGCCAATGCTTATTACTCTAAAAGGCACTGTAGAAGCTTTTTACATCGACGCATAATCATGTCGTGTGGCTAGCTAATACATCGACGCATAATCACGTCGTGTGGCTAGCTAATACTTCGAGTAATTAGCTAATGTTTGCTTAATTAGCCAACATCAAGCCACCAAGCGTTATTACCTAAAAGGGTCTAGAGAAATCTAGACCCTTTTTGTTTGCATTGATTTTAGCGAACTTCTTTAACCAATAGCCCAAACCACCTTCATAACTCCACAGATTCAACCAAAATTGTTGTTATTCACTATGCATTCGCAGTAATAACAAAGTTGTTGTTGGTTGATTTATGTTCGCTCGCTCTTTTTGGATTTATTCGTACTCGAAAGTTCTGATGTTTAATTAAACAGATACAAACAAAAATATGAAGCGCAGTCTAATTAAATGAAACTAATATGCTGTATTTAAAGTTATTTTTTGTTAATAACTACCTCTATCACAGAAATTAATCCTGAAGCACATACAATTCCCTTGATTTCGAATGAGCGCTAAATTTTTTCGTTCGAGCATTTAAATTCTTCCTTCGCCCAATAATTATGAGGTTCCTATGTTTGGAATATTCAAACCTATGGCGCATATCGATCGCTTGTCATCAGATAAGATCGATAGCACCTACACACGACTACGATGGCAGCTGTTTCTTGGCATCTTCGTTGGCTATGCGGGGTACTACTTAGTCCGTAAAAACTTTAGTTTGGCGATGCCTTATCTCATTGAACAAGGTTTTAGCCGTGGAGAACTAGGGGTTGCATTAGCGGCGGTATCTATCGCTTACGGCTTATCTAAGTTCTTAATGGGCAGTGTTTCTGACCGTTCTAACCCTCGTTACTTCCTCAGCGGTGGCTTGTTAATGTCGGCACTGGTGATGTTCTGCTTTGGCTTTATGCCTTGGGCAACAGGCAGCATCACTGCGATGTTTATCCTGCTGTTCTTGAATGGTTGGTTCCAAGGTATGGGTTGGCCAGCTTGTGGATGAACCATGGTCCACTGGTGGTCACGAAAAGAACGTGGTGAGATAGTGTCAGTATGGAACGTTGCTCACAACGTGGGTGGCGGTTTGATTGGCCCAATGTTCTTGTTGGGGCTGTGGGCTTTTAACGACGATTGGCGAACCGCTTTTTATGTTCCTGCATTTTTTGCCACTCTCGTTGCTGTCTTTGTTTGGTTTACTGTAAGAGATACACCTCAATCTTGCGGCTTACCACCGATTGAAGAACATAAAGACGATTACCCAGACGACTACGATACGTCTCATGAGAAAGAAATGACGGCGAAAGAGATCTTCTTTAAGTACGTTTTCTCTAACAAACTGTTGTGGTCAATCGCTATTGCCAATGCGTTTGTTTACCTTATCCGCTATGGCGTACTCGATTGGGCTCCAGTTTACTTAAAAGAAGCAAAAGACTTCTCTGTAGATAAATCATCTTGGGCTTACTTCTTGTATGAGTGGGCAGGTATCCCTGGCACCTTATTGTGTGGTTGGATTTCAGATAAGTTATTCAAAGGCCGACGTGCACCTGCAGGTATCTTGTTCATGGTTCTAGTGACAGTCGCTGTGTTGGTATATTGGCTGAATCCAGCAGGTAACCCAACGGTTGATATGCTGGCACTGGTTGCGATTGGTTTCCTTATCTATGGTCCTGTAATGCTGATCGGTTTGTATGCACTGGAACTTGCGCCTAAGAAAGCAGCGGGTACAGCGGCTGGTCTAACGGGTTTGTTTGGTTACTTAGGTGGCGCGGTTGCTGCGAACGCAATACTCGGCTTTATGGTTGACCATTACGGCTGGGATGGCGGCTTCATTATTTTGGTCGGCGCTTGTGTGGCTTCAATCATCTGTCTGCTTTACGCCTTCTTAGGTGAGCGTGCGCACCATAAACAAAAAGATCTCGAACGAGAGAGAGAAGCGCTAGCTCAGTAGTGTATTTACTGAATCACATCTATAAATAACAACAGAGGCAGGTATATCCTGCTTCTGTTTTATCAAGGGAAACAATAATGAAAACAACGTCACTGTCTCTGACCTTATAAGCACTAAGCTTATCTGCAAATGCATTAGCAGATCCTTTAGTGATTGCGCATCGCGGCGCTTCTGGTTATTTACCTGAACACACTTTACCCGCTAAAGCGCTCGCTTACGCAATGAAACCCGACTACATCGAACAAGATGTCGTGATGACCAAAGACGACCAATTGGTGGTTTTGCATGATCATTATCTAGACCGAGTCACCGATGTCGCGGATCGCTTTCCAACACGTGCTCGTTCAGATGGCCGTTACTACGCGATTGATTTTACGCTCGCTGAGATCAAATCATTAAAGGTGACCGAAGGCTTTAAGTTAGATGAACAAGGCAACAGAGTGGCAGGGTACCCAACGCGCTTCCCAATGTGGCAGTCTGATTTCCGTGTCGCTACCTTTGCAGAAGAAATCGAGCTGATCCAAGGCCTAAATAAGACCTTAGGTTATGACGTGGGCATCTATCCTGAAATTAAAGCACCTTGGTTCCATCGTCACGAAGGCAAAGATATCTCAAAAGCTGTGCTTGCAACCTTGCATCAATATGGTTACCTATCAAAAGACGACAAAGTGTATTTGCAGTGTTTTGACGCCAATGAACTTCAACGCATTAACGATGAGCTCATGCCAGTGATGGAAATGGATCTTAAGCTCGTTCAGTTGATGGCTTATACAGATTGGAATGAAACCATGACGTACCAAGGTGACAAAGCAACGCCGTACAGTTATGACTGGATGTTTGAAGCTGGTGGCATGGATAAAGTGGCGACTTATGCGGAAGGAATAGGCCCTTGGAAGCCAATGTTGGTGGACGATGCATCGACCAAAGATAACATCATTATTAAACCGTTAATGAAGTCAGCAAAAGACGCGGGCTTAGATGTTCACCCGTACACGTTCCGTGCTGACCCAGGAAGAATCCCAGCTTATGCTGATAACTTTGATGGCATGTTGGATGTCTTCTACAACCAAGTCAAAGTTGATGGTGTGTTTACCGACTTCCCAGACAAAGCGGTCGACTTCTTGAACCGTTAATGCCCCGTCAGTTACGAGCTATTAGTAACGAGATACTAAGAGCCAAAAGCACCGACTAAAGGTGCTTTTGGCTCTTCTTTCACTTTTTGGATCTCCTTGTACTGGCCTCGAAATCCTACCTATATTCTTCTTTCTCAGCCCACATTTTGATATTCACTCGGTTTACAGCTATAACCTGACTTGATAGGTTACTCCCAATGCAGCCAGATGCTTAATCTATAAGTGTTTATCGGCTCAACCTGATATTGAATTTGGAAAGATCATGGAAGAAAGAAGCAAAGCTTATCTTGATAGCTACCTCAACACATTACCAGCAGACGTTGCTTCGCAATACACCTCTTTTAGTGCCGACTATTACTGTGCTGATGAATACAACGCCAACCTCTGCGCCCAGTTAATTCTCAAGGGTGAAAAACAAGCGTCTTGCAGCCTTGAATATTGGTACAGCCATGAAGGCGAGACGAGACCAGTAGTTGGTCACTTGCAAGTCGTCACTGACTGGGATGGCAAGCCAGTTTGCATTGTAGAGATCACTTCAGTCTCACAGTGCAAATATAACGAAGTGACGGCGGAGTTTGCTGCTGCCGAAGGCGAGGGTGACAAAACACTCGAATGGTGGAAAGAAGCTCACTGGAACTTCTTCTCTCGTGAATGTGAAGAGCTCAAGATCTCACCAAGTGAAGACATGTTACTTATGTTGGAGCGTTTCAAAGTGGTTTATCAATAAAGGGTATTTTGTGTTTAGAAGATCGTGCTCCATAAACAGTAACAAGGTTGTCCATAATGAGCCTAACCGTCCGAGAAGTTTTTATAGGCTCGCTTAAACATTAGATAATTCATCGTATGCAGGAGGCAAGATGACAAAGCTAATCGAATTAACAGAAATAGTCTTATTCGACTGGGGCAATACGCTGATGGTCGACTTCCCAGACGCACAAGGGAAGATGTGTGACTGGGAAACCGTACAAGAAGTGAGCGGTGCTCGTGCATTACTGGCTGAACTCTTCAAAAATCATCAAGTCTATGTTGCCACCAATGCTGGTGATTCCAGTAAAGACGACATCATTCGTGCCTTTGAACGCGTTGGCCTATCTCAATATATCTTGGGTTACTTTTGTAAGGCGAGCATTGGCTTTTCTAAGTTTGAGCCGGGGTTCTATCCTGCCATTATTTCTAAGCTCGGTGTTTCACCACAAGAGATCACCATGGTAGGCGACACTCTAGAGAAAGACATTTACCCAGCACTTGAAGCGGGTTTGCAAGCGGTGTGGTTGAACACGGAAGGTGCTGAGCTTAAGTCACAGCATCCAGGTATCGTACAAGTTCAATCCCTAAGCGAACTGTTGGAGTAGCGCGATTAACTCTCTGATATTAAGTTCAGATAAAGCGCTTGTCCGTTTTGACGTAAACCTCTCATCTCTTTGCTGTTTAATCCTCTAAGCTAAGTCTAGTTTCCACTATGAGGGCTAGGCTATGAATATCGAACGTCACGGAATATCGGTTGGAATTGAACGTGTTAGCGGTGAAACCATTGTTGTGTTCAAAGCGAAAGGCAAACTCACACACGATGACTATCAAGCAATGATGCCAATTCTAAATACCACGCTAGAAGAACTCGATTCATCGAAACTCAAGATGCTGGTCGACATCTCCACCTTAACGGGTTGGGAGTTACGTGCTGCTTGGGATGATTTCAAACTGGGATTAGAGCTCAATTCGAAGATAGACAAAATCGCGATTTATGGTGACAAAAGCTGGCAAGAAATGGCATCAAAAGTCGGCAGTTGGTTTGTGTCTGGTGAGATCAAGTCATTCGAAGACCACGATTCTGCGCTTAAGTGGTTGGTCGATTGATAATATTCGCGAACAGCTAACGAACAATCAGTAAACAACGCCAATGACAGTAGACGAGCATTGTCTCGAAAGCTGTTATTTTTCGTTTTGGCGATGATATTTCCTATTCGATTCAATAGAATATGTTCACTGCTGGATGTAATATACGCCTAGCGCGATACGTTGTGCTAACCAAAATAATAAACACAATAACAAGGTCTAAGAACATGAATAAGGTAATTGATAAGCTGGCTTGGATATTCATCAAAGACGGCAAGTTGTTGATGGTGAGATCAAAAGGCAAAGAACTGTTCTATCTACCGGGTGGTAAGCGTGAAGCTGGCGAAAGTGACGAGCAAGCACTGGTTCGCGAAATCAAAGAAGAGATCTCAGTCGATTTAGTGCCTGATTCCATCAAATACGTCGAGACGTTTACAGGCCAAGCTGATGGCAAAGCGGAAGGCGTATCGGTGCAATTGACTTGCTATCTTGCTGATTATACTGGCGAACTGTCTCCGGATGCCGAAATTGAAGAGCTTAAGTTTGTGGATGGCAACGACAGAGCGGTATGCTCATTGGCGGCACTGGTTGCGCTTGATTGGTTAGAAGCGAACCAGTATTTGGCTTAAGGTTTTAGCGGCTACTAGCTAATACTGAAGATTGATCTTCAAAAGATCATCGCTTACGAATAGCTTGAAGGGCGGCTGTCTTTCATCAACAGGTCGAGTTTCCTTTGAGCTTTCTTCGTGTCTTGTAAATCCACCACCTCAATCATTTCACACTCATCTCGTACCATCTCATTAATTAGGCTTGGGTAGTGTCGGCAATCTTCTGGTCGGTCTAAGTAAATGCTACATGTGTACTTGGCTTGAGCCTTGGTGTCTTTCGTCGGAACCAGCTCCAGAAAAGGGCAGCGAGTTAAACGTTCGCCAGATACAGGGTCGAACCAGATCTCGCTTCCTCGAACATATTCAAAGATGTCTGGGTTGAACAACTCCCACAAATCGATCTCTTCTTGAGTCGCGGCAAGGTCGCCATCTCCGTATTTGATACAGCATTTTCCGCATTGATTACAATCTTTCATTATCGACTTCATAAGTTGGTGAGCTTTTATCATTTTACCACTGATAGCCGTGGCACGTTGACTTTGTTGTTCATGGTTAAGCCGTTACGGGGAGGGATCTTGGAATGGCGGTGCTTAAAATCAATTTATCTATGCACCACCACTCCAAACAAGGCTGTAAACAGTGATACAATTTGCGCCTAGCAAGTTATTAAAACAAGGCATAAAAATGAGAACCGTATACACCACCGAAGGCGACATCAACGCAAAGAAACAGAAAGACGCTTACCCAAAATTGGCGCTATGTGATAACTGCGTTCGAGACTATGTGGTGATTGCTCAAGGCGAACGTACTTATAAGCCATGCGCAAAATGTGGTGCTGACGATTAATGCGCCTTGATAAATACCTATGTAAAAGCACTGAACTAACCAAGCCTGAAGCAATTGAACGCATCCATAATGGCGAGGTGAACGTAAACAGTGAGACGGTCACCGATGAATCGACTCAGGTTCATGAAAGCAACACCATCTTGTTAAATGGCACTCCGCTTAAGTTGCGAGAATTTCGATACCTCCTAATGCACAAGCCTGCGGATACTATCTGCTCTAATATCGATGAAGTTTATCCTTCACTGTTCAACTACATCGAGATAGACAAAGCATCAGAACTGCACATCGCAGGACGCTTAGATGTAGACACCACAGGCTTAGTCTTGATTACCGATGATGGGCGATGGTCATTCAACATCACTCTGCCAACCAAGTCATGTAAGAAGGTGTATCGCGTGACATTGTCACGAGATATCAAAGATGATGTCGCTGACAAGTTCAAAGCGGGCGTTAAATTGCAGGGCGAACAAAATCTGACGCGTCCGGCAGAACTCGAAGTGATTACCAGTAAAGAAGTGCTGTTGACCATTACAGAAGGTAAGTTTCATCAAGTAAAACGAATGTTTGCTGCGGTAGGAAACCGAGTTGTTGGCCTTCACCGTGAACAGATTGGTGATGTTCGTTTAGATGTTGAAGCAGGCCAGTGGCGTTATCTAACTAAAGCCGAAGTCGACTCATTTCAGCAAGACTCTGAATAAACGCTGTAACCACTTAAAGCGTTAAGCGTGTCAGGACCAGAATATCAGCACTATAAGGATGTAGGATGGAAAACCTCAAAGTCTCAGAAATTAAGTCTTTCGTGCCCGCGAAAGACTTCGATTTATCTAAGCGTTTTTACCAGTCAATCGGCTTCGAAGTGATGTCTGAATTTCACGATATCGCCTACCTACGACACGGCAGTTGTGCGTTCCTTCTGCAAAACTTTTATGAACCTGCGCACTGTCAAAATTACATGATGCACTTGCTGGTTGAAGACGTAAAAAGTTGGTATCAAAACATCCAAAACTCTAATGTAGTGTCGGATTTTGAAGTTACCGTTTCCGAGGTTGTTGAACAGCCTTGGGGAATGCTTGAGTTTTGTATCACTGACCCAAGTGGTGTGCTGTGGCGTGTGGCTGAAAACATCAGGCCGCGTTAATGCATCCAACTTGCATTGAGGCCAGTGAAAACTTCAAATTATCCGTCTGTTTCTTTATTTCTGCCGACATAAGGCAATGATCAAATAGGTTCAAACATGGATATAAAGGCTAAAATGCACAGCCAAGACGTTTACTACTGTGACGACGTTGATTTGGTTGCTGAGCAAACTCAATGCTTAGAAGTGCTATACGATTTCAACCACACTCGCCCGAGCGAAGGTAATAAACGACAACAGATCATGAAGCAGTTGTTCGCCGAAGTCGGTGAGGGCTGCTACATTGAACCACCACTACATGCGAACTGGGGGCGTCACACGCACCTAGGCAACAACGTATACGTGAACTTCAATTTAACTCTGGTCGACGACACAGACGTATTCATCGGCGACAACGTGATGATTGCGCCTAACGTGACCATCGCCACTGGCACACATCCCATCAGCCCAGAACTCAGGCTAAAAGCAGCGCAGTTCAATATCCCCGTTCGTATTGGCAACAACGTATGGCTTGGCGCACACACCGTCGTACTTCCCGGTGTCACTATTGGTGAAAACTCAGTAATAGGGGCAGGGAGCATCGTCACCAAAGACATCCCAGCCAATGTCGTCGCAGTCGGCAACCCATGCAAAGTGGTACGCGAAATCAACGAACGCGACCGAGAGTATTACCACAAAGATCGTCGCATTCCCGATGAATTAAAGTAAGCGACTTTTCACACGCCTGAAATTAGCTGTGACATAAGTCATTGTTATGCAATGGCTTAGTTGTATATTACTTATCTATCTTAGAAACTAGACAAAATTATTCTGGAGTTAAGTGCAGAATTTTTCTGTTTGATAGCTGTTATATGTACAGGGAGTTTCAATGAAGGGTTTTCTCAAAGGGATTTTAGCTTATCTTGTTGTGATCTCGGTAGCTCTGCTAATTTCTCGCAATTTTTTTGATTACCTATCCACAATAGACTTGGTTGACTACATTGCATATGCCGGGGTTTTACTTGTTGTATTGGCTGGCATTACATTTGATGGTAACAATCCAGCTAATCAAGACTTTTTATCGTTAATGATTCATCGTGAACTTGTGTCCCGAACCAATGACTTTCAAGACGAAACGAATAAAGTAAGTTTTGCAGTTAATGTCGGATTGATTGGTATATTTTTACTTATTGCTAGTGGTGTAATGGCTTGGCATATTAGTAAGTAAAACATATAACAAGGCGCCTAAATCTGATTCGTAAACGCGTGCCGAACTCGCTTCGCTCAGACATGGCATACATCCACTTACAGCGTAGCTAAGCGTTATGCCTCGTCATTCTTCCTGAGTTAAAGTAACTATCCATATCTAGTTTAGGTTCACGGTGCCTTTCTTAACTATTTGGTAGAGTGGCATTTCAATGAGCATGGGGGTTTTGTAATGGGAACTGTAATCGGTTTGGTGATTCTAGTTGCGATAGATTGGTATCTTGTTCGTAAAACAGGGCTTCATATTCATAAATGGATCTCTAAAAAGTATGCCGCGTATCTGTCGGAGAAGGGGAACACAAAATAGCCTTTCTAATTAAGTCATCGGTATAAAAAGCGTGATCTGCTATTCATTTACACACATTGCAAAGATTGGAGGATTCATGAAAGGTAAAGGAAAGTGCCTATGTGGCTCGGTTGAGTTGGAAGTAGAGTACGCCAGTAATGAATTGGGGGCTTGTCATTGTAGTATGTGTAGAAATTGGTCTGGCGGTCCGATGTTAGTCATTGATTGCTCTGATTCCGTCAAAATATCAGGTGAATCAAATGTAGTGAGATATAAGTCATCCGATTGGGCTGAGAGAGGGTTCTGCGGTAAATGTGGTACTCATTTGTTTTACTTTTTAGTGCCAAATAATCAGTATCACCTTCCTGTCGGTTTATTGATGTCTGGGGATGACTACAAGTTAACTCATCAGATATTCATCGATGAAAAGCCCGAATACTACGAATTTAAAAATGAAACACATAATATGACTGGTGCAGAGGTATTTGCCCACTTTGAAAGTGGAGAGTAAATATGAAGCGAGATTTTTCTAAATTAGCGACAACCGATTACGGAAACATACTAAGTAACGAGCACTTTATTGACTTTAGTATTGGTCCTCTTTGGCAGGGAATGCCGCCAATTTTTGGAGAAGCGTTTACTGTCCAGTTAACGTCTGGTGATAATTTAATGCTTCATTCAGCCATATACGAAGCACCAAAAGGTTCCATCATTGTAGTGGATGGAGTTGATAGCGAATATGCAGTAGCCGGCGGTAATGTATGCGCAGTCGCTAAGAGTCGAGGTATCAAAGGTTTTATTATTGATGGTGTCATTCGAGATTTGAATGAAATTTCAGATATGAATTTTCCAGTTTTTGCGAAAGGTGTTCATCCAGTACCGGGAAAGAAAGAGGTCTATTCTGAATTGGGTGCTCCAATCACTTGCGGGGGAGCAAAGGTGTATACGGGAGATATCATTGTTGCTGATGTAGAGGGTATTGTCGTTATTCCTAAATCAAGAAAAGATGAAGTGTTTCTAATGGCTTCAAAGAAAGCAAGTGACGAAGCTTCATTAACACTCGCTGAGTGGGAAACGAGTCATAGGGCTAAAATAGCCCAAGCAATAACGTCTGCGAAACAAAAAACTTAATTGGTGCAGCAAGTTGATTTGTAATGGTGGCATTCTTGTCTGTTAACAAGCGAAGTCATCATCCGCCTCTCACATCTCATGGACGGCAAGTCCGCACAATAAGAAAGCGCATGATTTCTACAAAAGGTTGGGTGCAAAGGTTGAGCGAATGGATGGTCAAAGACCTTATTTCCGTTGGGCAATGTACGATTCGTGATTAGATAAAAAGGGAATGATGAATAAACAAAAACTAAAGAACCTCATTCAACAAGTTCCTGAGCTAATCGAAACAGCCAACGTATGTCGTGAGGTGGGTTTGCCAAACTTCTATATTGCAGGCGGCGCCATCACTCAAATAATCTGGAATGATATCGAAAACAAACCGCTTCTAGACCAAGTTAAAGACTTAGATATTGTCTATTTCAATAATGCATCAGCCCTCACTGAGGACGAATTCAAAAACCGCATTCGTTCGCGGTTAAGTCATCGTGTCGACGTGGATGTAAAGAACCAAGCGACCATCCATGAGCGTTACGCTAAGAAGTTCGGTTGCTTGATTCAACCATACGATCGTGTTGAACAAGGTATCAAGTCTTGGCTTTCTGCGCTTGCTATCGGGTTTACTCTGGATGATTCAGGCGATATCAAGTTGTTTGCACCATACGGTGTAGAGGACGCGTTTGATATGCTGATTAAACCGAATAAGCGAGCAATGACAGAAGCGAACTACAACAAAATGACCGCTGGTTATAAGGCTAGATGGCAGCAAGTAAAAGTGTTTCCTTGGGTGTGATCGACAGAGCTTTACGAGATCATTCTCAACATTTGGTATTTAACTCGGCTTAGCGCTAGTGGTAAGTTTGAGCGTAATCTCGGCATTGTTAGTCACTTAGCTGTTCGTTTGTCTTTTGGTAAGAATTAAGGAGTTTTAAGTGAGTCAGGAAGTAAGAGTAGGTATCGCTGCGGTTATTCTACGTGAAGGGCGAGTGTTACTTGGAGAGCGAATTGGTTCTCACGGAGCTCATACGTGGGCAACGCCGGGCGGACACCTTGAATGGGGTGAGAGCATTGAAGAGTGTGCCAAACGCGAAACACTCGAAGAGACTGGCCTCGTTGTTAGTGGATTTGAAAAGCTCTCTTTTACCAATGATATTTTTGAGAAAGAGAACAAGCACTATATAACGCTGTTTGTTGTGGCTTCTGATGCTAGCGGCAAACCACAGGTGACAGAGCCTGATAAATGTAAGCAATGGAAATGGTTTAAGCTAGATGAGTTACCTGAGCCATTGTTTCTTCCTCTGACGAATCTGTTGAGCGACCCGGTCATCCTTGGGAAGTTAGCGCCGTAAACGTGAACGATTGGAGGGCATATCAATGAGAGCACCTTTTCAAGTTTTAGTCTTTCCCTATCAAATAGTCGACACCAAACCTCGGTTTTTAATCGTACGCAGAAGTGACAATAGTGTATGGCAGGCAATATCCGGTGGTGGCGAAAATGATGAATCAATTCTTGAAGCAGCAAAACGAGAGCTTTCTGAAGAAACTCAGTTAGTCGGTGATAACTGGCAGCAGCTTGATTCAATGTGCATGCTTCCAAAAGTCTTTTATGCAGGGAATTACAATTGGACTGAGCATCCATTCGTCATTCCTGAGCATTCCTTCTCAGTTAAAGTCACAGAAGATCCTGAACTATCAAGTGAACACACAGATTACCGTTGGTGCGACTACCAAGAAGCTATTGAACTTCTAACATATGACTCAAACAGAAACGCGCTTTGGGAGATTAACGAAAGGCTTTATAAAGCTAGCTAAAGTACACAGATTAATTAACTCTATATTAGAGTGGAAATCCTGATTAGATTCTTACTAATCTCTCGCTATTTAGTGAATAGGTAAATCATGACATTACGAGTAGTTCCAGAGCTTTATTGTTTCGATATTAATGTGAGCAAATCCTTTTTTGTCGATGTGTTGGGGTTTGAAGTGAAATACGAGCGCTCAGATGAAGAGTTTGTTTATCTAACGCTTGACGGTGTTGATGTGATGCTTGAAGGGATTGCGGGCAAAAGTCGAAAATGGCTTTCAGGTGATCTGGAGTTTCCGTTAGGGCGTGGTGTTAACTTCCAATGGGATGTTATCGATATCGAACCACTTTATCAGAGAGTTAACGAAAGCGCCGCTGATTCTATTTACTTAGCGTTAGAGTCAAAGTCTTATCAATGTGGGGATTCGATCGCGACTCAGAAGCAGTTCATCGTTCAAACTCCTGACGGTTATCTCTTTAGGCTCTGCCAAGATATTCATTAAGTCATGACCTTTTGGTTGGATACCAAATGCTGGTCTTTGCTCTAAATTATTGGATGGACTAAACGTATTAACTGAGTACTAAGGTTGCATTTCCCAAACTACGGTTCTCGAGACACTAGCGATGAGCTCTAGTCGGTTTTTCGTGCGTGTTATACAGAAGGAACAACAATGATAACTATCGAAAGGCTTGAAGATTCACATGTGGCGTTAGTTCAGGCCATCCAACTCGCCGATGAACAGGTTAAGTTCGCTGGTACAGCTGCAGAGTTTTTATTAGACGGCAGTGAAACGACGCACTTGCACGTGATTAAGTCTGATAACGAAGTTGTGGGTTTCTTTAAGCTGGATATCGCTTACGCAGAGCACTACGAATTCTGCCCTGAAGGAAGCATTGGCTTGAGAGCTTTTGTGCTTGATAAAAACCAGCAAGGTAAAGGTTTAGGAACAGGCACGGTGAAGGCTTTGTTTCCGTATTTAAAAGCGAATTACTCAGCGTATGAGTCGATTTACTTAACTGTGAATTGCAAAAATCCGGCAGCATTCAACTGTTATAAGAAAGGCGGCTTCGAAGATATCAATCAACAGTATTTAGGTGGCGCAGCAGGCCCGCAATTTATCATGCGCGGTCGAATTGCTTAGTAATAAATTATTGATGAGAAACACCTGCACAGCTGTATGCAGGTTGAGAGTCTTAAAGAACACGAGAAGGAAATTTGATGAAGGTTCAATATCTTGAAGTGGTTACCCCAGAGGTCGATGTCGTTTGTGCAACATACGCTCAGCTCTACAACGTGAAATTCAGTGGTGCAGATGTGAACCTTGGTGGGGCGCGCACTGCAAAGCTATCTAATGGCGGGGTAATTGGCATTCGAGCACCGCTTCGTGAAACTGAAGAACCAACTGTTCGTCATTACACGTTGGTTGAGGATATTCAGTCTGCAGTAACTGCAGCCGAGAAACTAGGCGCCGAAGTTGCGGTGCCGCCAATGGAGTTACCACGTCACGGGATGTGTGCCATTGTCATTCAAGGTGGCGTCGAGCTCGGATTCTGGCAGTTATAAATGATGTATACCTTTTAGATTGTGACGGACGAGATACTACGATTTATGATGCGACACCTAGTGTCTTTACCTGCTTCATGGCATCATTCCCTGCAGCTAAAACCCCAACAAGGTATGTTATGAAACAGAATATTGTTCACATTGCACTCGTGGTAAAAGACTACGATGAAGCGCTTGATTTCTATGTAAACAAGCTTAAGTTTGATCTCATCGAAGACACGTATCTGCCAGAAGAAGATAAGCGCTGGGTTGTTGTTGCTCCACCAAATTCAACCGGTGTGAGCCTGTTACTTGCTAGAGCTTCCAAGCCAGAGCAACTCGATTTCATCGGCAACCAAGCTGGTGGACGCGTATTCCTATTCTTAAACACCGATGATTTCTGGCGTGATTACGAACGCATGACGTCTTTGGGCATTAACTTTGTCCGAGAGCCTAAAGAGCAAGGCTACGGCACCGTTGCTGTGTTTGAAGATCTTTACGGTAACTTGTGGGATCTGCTTCAGTTAAACCCTGAACACCCTATGGCTAACAGGTAGAAAAGCTTAGTCAACAACCTTAATTCTGGTCATACGGATAGGCAGGAGCGACATGGAAGTCACAAGGTATCAACCCAAGTATTTAACCGCTTTACAGGCGCTCTATCTAGAATCAAGACAGGACACCTTTCATTGGGCTGATGCCGACGCTTTTGAGTTATCCGATTTCGAATTAGATACAGAAGGTGAGCAGATATGGGTGGCTGTTTCTGGCGACAAGGTTTTAGGTTTTGCCTCTGTTTGGGAACCTGAGAGTTTCATCCATCACCTCTATGTGTGCCCGCGAACGCTACGTTCTGGAGTAGGCTCTGCTTTACTCAATACCTGCAAACAACATTACACTGATCTGACTTTGAAGTGTTTGACTGCCAATGAACATGCTATTGGCTTTTACCAGTCGCAAGGTTTTGTTATCTCATTCACAAAAGGAGAGGGATTAGAGCGTTATCATTTAATGGAATACAGATAGCTGATATCTAAAGTTAGGATGTGAGCTACAACTTAGCTCTAAGTATTGAAAAATCAAATTTGAGTTCTTTGTTTACGGTGCAATAGATAATTTCAAATGGTAGCGTCATCCAATTCTGTTTCAATGTTTAGTCGTTACTAGAGGTCCCGAATGAATCAAGTTGAAGTTCTTTATGCCCTAATGAATAGAATAGTGTCTGATTTAAATAAACGTTTGCCAGTTTCTTTGGTTCTACATCAGCAACAAATAACAACAAAGAATATTAGTTTGAGTGGGGCTAATGGGAGGGTATGGGTATCTCCATGTCAGGGCGGTTACGATATTTCGATTAGCGGAATTTCGCTCGAAAATGATATGACGGCAAGGTTAACATCTTATTTTGGTCGCAATCCGGATGGCTACAAACAAAGAAATGCAACTCGAGGTTTTGAACGCCAGCCTTTTTGGCGCACAAGTAATTTTCTAAACGTCGAAGTCGTTTGTGAAATGTATGCCAAGACTACTCAATAGTAAATTAATGTTGAAAAGGATTTGCTTCATTTCAAGCTTGCATACTTACGTAGGCTTCTGAACATTGGAGATAATATGGAAATAAAACAGCTTTCAGCGACGGAGGTACTTCCGGTTAGGCATCAAGTGCTTTGGCCTGATAAACCGATGTCATTTTGTATGGTGCCAGATGACGAACAAGCAACGCATTACGGCGCGTTTGTTGGTGAGCAGTTGGTTTGTGTCGCGTCTATCTATATCCAAGGCAATGAAGCGAGGCTGAGAAAGTTTGCCACGCTGCCTGAATTCCAAGGGCAGGGAATCGGTTCAAACGTGATTGATCATGCCATCTCTAACCTCAAAGAATCAAACATCCAATATTTTTGGTGCGATGCGCGCACAACGGCTTTAGGTTTTTATCAAAAGTTTGGGATGGCTGTAGAAGGCTCTGAATTTGAAAAATCGGGTGTTGCGTATTACAAAATGTCGGTTCATTGGGAGTAACGCTTCTTTGTCGCTAAGTTAACTCTCAGCTCCGATAAATCATCAACTTAAGTTAAGGAAGCTCATCGTGGAAGAAATCAAAGGCATTCTGCAATTCATGGTCGAGATTGAACAATTAAAGGATGTTCATCGACAGACAAAACCGGTTGGATTGGATCGATATGAAAACTCCGCTGAGCACAGTTGGCACGTCTGTTTGAGCGCACTCATGTTGAAAGACTATGCCAATGAAGAAATCGATATTACGCGAGTAATGAAGATGCTGCTGATTCATGATCTTGGGGAAATCGATGCCGGAGACACCATCATTTATGCCAGTGAAACCGCAGAAAACAAGCTCAAAGAGAGAAACTGCGTTGAGCGCTTGCTGAAATCATTACCGAGCCATTCAAGAATCGAGTATTTGGATTTATGGCTTGAGTTCGAAGCAGGTGAGTCACCAGAAGCCAGATTTGGTAAGGCGATCGATAGAGTGCCGCCTTTGCTTCATAACATCCATGGTGGTGGTCACAGCTGGAAGAAGCACAACGTATCTAAAGACAAAGTACTGACCTTCAATGGCGAGCGTATTTCTAAAGGCAGTCGTGCTCTATGGAAAGAACTAGAAGTACAACTTGAAGGCGCTGCAGACAAAGGGTTATTAAAGTAAAAGCTAATTTCATACCTTAGCGTAAGTATAGCTTTAGCGGCTCAATGAGGGAGATCTCGATGGTAACTGATTCAAGATGCATGGCACTTACCTTGTGTCTCATTTCTTTCTAATAAAACTCTAGTGGACAACAATAAGTTCGAGAACCGAGTGATAAGTTGTTAGTATGTATCAAATTTATAAATATCAGTTGGCTTATATAAATGCTTGATAATAAGTATATTAAACACCCTTATCACTGTGAGCAGTGCGACGCACTTACCCCGCACCTTGCTGTTAGCGCTTCCGATGCTGAATCTAAAGCGGACGCTGAATC
Organism: Vibrio sp. 10N.261.52.C11; assembly: GCF_041471405.1. Taxonomy (NCBI): domain Bacteria; kingdom Pseudomonadati; phylum Pseudomonadota; class Gammaproteobacteria; order Vibrionales; family Vibrionaceae; genus Vibrio; species Vibrio sp. 10N.261.52.C11. The sequence continues at coordinate 24,719 of NZ_JBFROI010000023.1, read as the reverse complement.
TGAAAAGAAACAATGGAAGTTAGGCGTGTTGATGGAATACCTGATGACGTTATTGTTTAAAGGTGACCATAATGTTCCCGGTTTTTATGTAGACAGTGATTACGAATACCAATGTGAGAAATGTGGGACTAAGTCGTGGCACTGATCGTGTGTTTAACTTTTGAAAAAATCTCCACCTAAACTGATGATAATAAGACGCATTAGAAAAGTGATCCTCTCTGCAAACTGAGAATGGAATCGCGTCTATACTGACATGGGTTACGTCGCTGAATTTGGAAGTGGCGCTATGAATGTAAGTTTGATTAGGTTAAATCTCAGAGGTGACGATGAAAAAATTACTACCACTATGCGCCATTTTACTCTCGGCATCATTTTCAGCTGCGGCTTCTGATGGTTTGATTAAATACCAAAGTAATTATTCAGTGAAAGAGACCGCTGACCGCTTTGAAGAAATCGCCAAGAGCAAAGGTTTGACCTTGTTTGCGAGAATCGACCATCAGAAAAACGCGAGTAAGGTCGATCTTGAATTGAGACCAACGGAAGTCATCATCTTTGGTAACCCGAAAGTAGGGACACCATTAATGCAATGTGCTCAAGAAGTCGCGATAGATTTACCGCAGAAGGTGTTAGTCACTGAGGATTCTAATAAGAAAGTATGGTTGTCTTACAACGATCCTAATTACTTGGTAGAGCGTCACGCGATCAATGGCTGTGACGAGGTCGTTAAGAAAGTATCGGGTGTACTAAGCAAGCTATCAGAAGCGACAGTGACGAAAAAGAAAGCAAAATAACCAAGACGAATAAGCACTCATTAAGACTATTAATGGGTGCGATATGACGATGATATCGCCCATTAGTCATTGTGTTGACAACTAAGCAACAGTATATAAAAGTAGTTTTATGAAACTGAATTTAGCGCCATCTAACCAACGAATTATCATCATTCCATAGGAATGGTGGGATTGTTGATGCGCTTTGTTTATCGAACCCACCCGTAAGGTGGGTTTTTTGTCGCTGTCTTATGGGTTTTATCTGAATAGAGGAAGTCATATGAAAAAGATCGCGGTTTTTGGCAAGCCTGGGAGTGGAAAATCCACAATCAGCAAGGCGTTAGCACTAGCTACAGGGATAGAGCTTCACCAGTTAGATTCTATTGTTTATAAGGCCAACGGAGAGTTTGTTGAACGTGAAGTATTCGAGCAGGCTCATGAGAGCATACTTAAGTCAGAAAGCTGGATCATCGATGGTTTTGGCCCTCTAGGATCGTTCAACACACGTTTAGATGCAGCTGATACCTTGGTTTATATCGACCTTCCTTATTCAATTAGCTACTGGTTTGTAACCAAGCGAATGCTCAAAGGTCTATTCGTTAAACCTGAAGGCTGGCCTGATGGAAGTTCAGTTATAAAAGGCACGATACAAAGTTATAAGACACTAAAACTGTGTCCTAAATTTTGGAATGACGACTTTAAAGCGCAGTTAGAATTGCGTGCTAAAGAGAAAGAGGTTTACATCATCAGAAGCGTGACTGAATTGAATAACTTTGTTCATCAACACGTCACTTAACAGTCGAGAGCTTACCTTTCTTTGAAACGCTTTAATTTGCTCATAACTTCATGAAAATATATAGATTTAACTCAACATGTGGCATATTTGCCATGTGTTGAATTTGTGCTTTGAGTTAAGGCGATAGATATTATGTATGGAAGTGAGAAGACGAGAGCGTTCTGCTGTAACTGTAAGGAACTTACACTGCATAGGTACACGATGTTCAGTAGCCAAGTGCAAAAGGCACCACAAGCTGAAGATAAAGAACCGAGCTTACTCCAACGAATTTTATCGGAGTTTCTATCTTTTGGTGTTACAGGTTCGGGCGCGACAGGTGATTACAAATGTACCCAATGTGGAACATATCTGAATACACCAGACAACCTCGACTGAGTTTGTGAGTTTGTGAGTTTGGCTTAGGCAAATAAAAACGGGAAGACCTCAATGATCTTCCCGTTAGATATTACTTAACTCATCGTGCTATTGGCAGTTTGAGTGAGAAGCCTTATGCACAACACTTCTTGTATTTTTTACCGCTGCCGCAAGAACACGGATCGTTACGGTTAGGGGTCTTTTCAAACGTCATCGTTTTTGGCTTGTTCAGTAGAGTATCAAGCTCGATGGTGTTCTCTTCTTTGTCTGCGTCGACTGTAACAGTAACGAAGATAGTATTTTCAGCGGCTAGTGCTTCAACTTCTGCTTTGCGCGCTTCAGTTTGAACCATTACTGCGATTGGAGATTCTTCAGTACCCGCTTTCACATCGCGGTTTACGTTGTAGCCAGCAAGAACGTGGTTCTGTCTTGTTTCGATACGGCCTTTGAAAAATAGTTTCGACATTGGGTACTCATTAAAAATGTTGAATGGCGCTATTTTTAACGGCGATAGCGCAATGGAGCGGGGATTATACGCATATATTGCAATTGATAAAGCAGTGATGTGAGCAAACACTGTTTGGTTTTTGTTTGCTAGTAACGGTTTGTTCTCTAGCTTTGCTTCTATTCGACAAATTTCGAAATTCAAGACAATAAAATTGCCCTAAATAGGCTTATGAATGATAAATTCAAATTACTAATCGAAACAAAGAGATAGTGTATGAAGTTAGATGCCATCCTGTGGGATTACGATGGAACCATAGTCAATTCCGTTCCAAAGAATATCGCAATCACAAAAGATATTATCTCTTTAGTCGCGCCACACTTGTCAGGTGATAACTTACCTAAATATTTGCTCAGCGAAGCGCTTTATCATGAAGCCAACCACGGGGCTAAAAACTGGCAAGCCTTATATGTCGATTATTACGGTTTATCACACGATGAAATGTTGATCGCTGGTGGAATGTGGGCAGAGCATCAAGAGAAAAACCAAACAGCCGTTGCCTTGTTTGAAGGAATGGAAACCGTGGTTAATCAGTTTGCTCATCTTCCACATGGGATCTGCTCTCAAAACTCTCAATTGAATATTCGTGGTGTGCTCGACAGTTATGGCATTGGTGATTTGTTTAAATCGGTCGTGGGCTATGACGATGTCTCGAACGGTAACCAAAAACCCCATCCATTTGGTGGTGTGAAATGTGTCGAGAACATATTTGGCGCCGATCCGACTAACGAGCTTTGTTTGATGTACATCGGTGACCATGAAGCGGACACACAGTTTGCTCGCAATATTGAAGCCGCGCTGGGTAAAAACGCAAAAGTGATTGCCGTTGCAGCAGGTTATAGCCGATCGAAACCTGAAAATTGGCAAACCAAGCCCGATTACATTGCTAACAGTGTCGATGATCTTTTAACGATCATTAGCAAGTACGCATAACGAAGCCGACATTTAAAAATCACCACACGTAAATAACTTTAAGGAAGAATAATGACACCAAAACAAGTGGTATTGGGATTTTGGGATTCAATGCGCAGTAATGATTTTGCAAAGGCAGGTGAATGGCTAACCGCAGATTTTGAAGGCTATTGGCCGCAGTCGTCTGAATTGACGTTAGGGCGCGACAACTTCACTGCAATCAATACTGAATACCCAGCCAATGGTGTTTGGGAATTCACGCTCAATTCGATTGTCTGTGAAGGTGATACGGTAGTCACGGACGTTTCGGTCACTGACAGTGTGTTGAAAGACCGAGTGATCACCTTTCACACGGTGGTTGACGGTTTAATTCAAAAGCAAACTGAGTTTTGGCCAGACCCATTCGAAGCGCCGGCGTGGCGATCGCAGTGGGTTCAGATCGTATCGAACAATTAGTTTGTATCGATACGATCAGTTTGTCACGAACAATCAGGTTGCACAGAATAAGTAAACATTAGGAGGTTTCATTGAGCAAGGTAGTGGTTGTAACCGGCGGAAGCCGAGGCATTGGCGCAGCAACGTCTAAATTGTTGGCCAGTAAAGGCTATGCTGTATGCGTTAACTTCATACACAATGAGTCGCGAGCTGAAGATCTAGTAGACGAGATTCGTGAACAAGGCGGAACCGCGATAAGCGTGCGTGCGGATGTGTCTGTTGAATCGGATGTGAAATCTTTATTTGAGATTGCTCGTAATAAGCTAGGTCCAGTGACGCACTTGGTCAATAATGCCGGGATCTTGTTTACCCAGTCACCATTGGTTGATATTGAATTGGATCGCTTTGAAAAGGTGATGAAATCCAACGTATCAAGCTGCTTTCTGTGCAGTAAAGCCTTTATCAAACAAGCCGATGGCGCGGGTTCGATTGTGAATGTATCGTCTGCCGCTTCTCGTACTGGCGCACCGTTTGAGTATGTGGATTACGCAGCATCGAAAGGTGCGATGGATTCACTCACCAAAGGCTTATCGCTTGAATTAGCTTCACGCAATATCCGAGTGAATGGCGTAAGGCCAGGTTGTATTTATACTGAGATGCATGCAGACGGCGGAGAGCCAGATCGCGTAGACAGACTAGCTTCGCAGTTACCGTTACAACGAGGTGGCACACCAGAAGAAGTCGCGAACTCTATCGCGTGGTTATTATCAGACGAAGCTTCGTATGTCACCGGCTCGTTTATTGATATTGCAGGCGGTCAATAGGGCACGTTTGCCTTTACACTAATATAAACAAGTTAAAACCATCAACACGCAACAAAAGTACCTAACTAAAAGAACGAAACTAAGAGTACAACCATGAAAAACTATTTTGAAAGCCCGTTTGTTGGAAAGTCACTCAAAGAACAAGTGACCAACCCAAACATCATCGTGGGCGAGCACAGCTATTACTCGGGTTACTACCATAACCACAGCTTTGATGACTGTGCGCGTTACCTATTACCGGATAGAACCGACATCGATAAGCTGATCATTGGCAGCTACTGCTCGATTGGTTCTGGCGCCGTGTTTATGATGGCGGGCAACCAAGGCCACCAAAACCAGTGGGTGAGTACCTTCCCGTTTTTCTATCAAGACGATGAGAAGTTTGAAGGTGCGATAGACGGCTTTGAACGCTCTGGTGATACCGTGATTGGTAACGATGTGTGGATTGGTACAGAAGCCATGATCATGAGTGGTGTTAAGGTTGGTGACGGAGCCATCATCGCAAGTCGAGCGGTTGTGACTAAAGATGTCGCGCCATACTCGATTGTCGGTTCAAACCCAGCACGCCATATCCGTTATCGTTTCAATGAGACTGAAATCGCTCAGTTGCTAGAAATGAAATGGTGGGAATGGAGCGAAGAACAAATCAAAGGCGCAATGTCGCTAATGTGTTCTTCAGACATTGGTGGTTTGTACCATTATTGGAAAGGATTCTTGAAGCCTTAAATTGTCGTTCACAGATGAAATGTGAATGGTGAGAACGAGATTAAATTTAACAAATTACTCAATAATCTGATTATGGCAATGCGATTGTGATACGAGTAACTTATTGATTGTAAAGATATTGAATAGTATGGCATGTCGCATTAGCGTGGTGGATGAATTGGAAGGGTATTATGATTAGTTGCAACGATTACGATTATATTGAGATTGTGTGTATGCACCGATACCCAATCAAATTAACGCTGAAATCTGGCGAGCAGATTGAATGTGTCGGATTAGATACTCAACGCAATGATAGCCGTGAAGAGTGCATTAAAGTCAGTACTCAAGGCGAGCAACAACTTGTCGTATTAACTCAAATAGCGACATTGGATGTCTGTGTCGACAACCCTCACTTTCAGCATGTTTCATTCAAAACGTCATAGGCTTTCAAATGAATAGAACCATAGAACAATGCTATTGCACCGCGTGCAGAGAAGAGACACAACATGTTGTTGTGTTGGTCAGAAAGACGAGTGCGTTTGCAGACAAACCTAACCAAAAGCGAAGTGAGTTTTGGGCAGGCATGATAAAAGGTTGGTTCCTTGGCCCGTTTGTCGCGTCAATGGATGAGTTTTCTCGTCACCTTGTCTGTGAAAAATGTGGCCATAAAGAGATACAAGATTAGCATCGTTATCTTATAAAACATTGGATTCAATACAGTTAGATCGTCAATTGGCTTAGGAATAGAACGAATGAAAGTTGAAACGATAGAAGCCGTAAAGGCGTATGGTTTTTCAGTAAGAACCACCAATACCGATGAGATGGACCCAGCAAGAGCCAAGATAGGGCAATTGTGGCAGGGCTTTTTTGACCAAGCATTTCCGAAATTAACACCGGATTCAAAAGTGTATGGCGTTTACACTAACTACGAGTCTGACTTTACGGGCGAATTTGATGTTATCGCGTGTACTAATGCACTTACGGATCAGAATGTTGATACGCTTGTAGAAACCGAAATACAAGCAGGTAAATACTTAACGTTTTCTGCTGAAGGTGAATTACCACAAGCTGTGATCGACCTATGGGGTGAAGTGTGGGCGTATTTCAGCGCTGCTGACTGCCCACATGTGAGAACTTACACGACAGATTTTGAACTATACAAAGGTGAAACTGAAGTCGAGATTTCGATAGCGATTCAGTGATCAGGTTAAAATGAACAAAAGGCTTAGCTTAGACTGTGTTTGCCAGTTAAGAGACAGTCGTTACCGGTAAAGAGACAACGGAATCCCAGTTAAGCCTTTGAATATCTGTTCTTTACAAAGAAGATAAAGTGTCACGTAACTACTTTAATACCTAGGAATTATCTATTCCAGAATTCCCCTAGATCACCCTAGATACCCTTAAGTCACCCAAAATTTTCTTAAGTTATCCAAAAAGACAATCTTGCTTGGTTTCATTCCACAAAGGGTATTGCTTCATGACTTGGGTGTAGAGCTTACTTTCCAAGTGCGCTCTTAACCAACGTCCTACGTTTTGGTATTCAGATTGCACAAACCACTTCTTTTCGACCCGCACAAACTGGCTGACAAAAGGCATCACCGCAAAATCGGCCAAGCTTGGGCTTTCTCCAAAAAAGTAGGGCTGATCGGTAAGTCGCACTTCTAACTGCTTAATGAAGGTTTCGCAGGCTTGTCGGCGTTGTTCAACATCGATGTTTCGGTAACGAACCGATGCACGATACCTTTCTAAGTGACCAATAAATTCTTCATCGTTGGTTTTAATGAGCTGCTGAACTTGTTCGCTAAGCGTTGGATTGCTTGAACGCAGAAGATCTTGAGGATCGTTTTGTTGAAGTGACCAGTTCATCACATCCAAGCTCTGTTCAATGACTTGTCCATTGGGTAACACCAATACAGGCACTGTTCCTTTTGGCGAACTGGCCAATAGTTCGCTAGGCTTGTCTTTGGTAACAATTTCTCGAAGTAACACTTTTTGCTGTGATAGTGCGATGCCCATTCGTCCGCGCATTGCATAAGGGCAACGGCGTAAAGAATAAAGGATAGGTAGATCGGATTCGTTCGGCATTATTGAGGTCATTTAGTTTGAAAAGTGTTGTACGGTGGTAAAGAGATCGTGATGTGGGTAGAATACGCGGCTTAAAAATTATAAGTAAGTGAGCGACTTCAAAAATGAGCAGAAAAATTGAGTTATTAGCCCCAGGTGGCGATGTAGAAGCGATAAAAGCCGCCATCGTAGCGGGTGCTAATGCAGTTTATTGTGGTTTAGACACATTCAACGCTCGTAACAGAGCCTCTAACCTGTCGTTAGACGAATTGAATGGTGTGATTCGCCTTGCTCATGAATACGGCTGTGAAGTGTTCCTGACTCTTAACGTTGTGCTACTGGAGCACGAGACTAAGAGCATCACCAAACTGCTGAACCAGCTTGTGAACACCAAAGTGGACGGCATCATTGTTCAAGACTTGGGTTTATTCAACCTGGTTAAGAAGCATTTCCCATCGTTAGACGTTCACGCGTCGACTCAGTTAACTACGCACAACGAAGGTCAGATTAAGTTCTTGTCTAAGATTGGCGCGACGCGCGTTAACTTGTCTCGTGAGTTGAACCTGCCTGAAATCAAGATGCTGACGGAAGTGGCACACGATCACGACGTATTAACCGAAGTGTTCGTACACGGCGCTCTGTGTATCGCATTCTCTGGTCAATGTTACTCAAGCTCAGTAAGTGTGGGTAACTCAGGTAACCGTGGTCGTTGTAGCCAAGCGTGTCGTGATGAGTACGAAATCACCAACGCGGGCAACAAGTTCCCACTTAACCTGAAAGATAACTCAGCTTACTACGACCTACCTGAATTGGTTGATGCGAAAGTCGACTCATTGAAAGTAGAAGGCCGTATTAAAGGCGCACACTACGTTTACACTGTGGTAGACACATGGCGTAAACAGATTGATAGCTTTGTAGAAAGTGGTTTGTTGATCGAAGACGATTCGAACCTACACAAAGTATTCAACCGTGATTTCACCAACTCTTTCCTAAAGGGCAACCTAACGAAAGACATGTTCATCGATAACCCGCGCGACAACAGCATGAACTACGCTGTTGAAAAAGCGACGGAGCAGAACAACGAAATCTCAGTTGTACAGATTCAAGAAGTGACCAACGAACTTCACCAAGCGAAAGACGTTCTTGGTAACGAAATGCGTGACAAGATCGAGTTCCTTGATATTCGCAAGACACCAGTAGCACTGTCGTTCAGCGCAAAAGTGGGTCAACCATTTACGGTGACTGTGAACACGCCAAAAGAGAACTTTACTCTTCAATCTAAATCGCTATTGAAAGCGGTTGAAGAGAAGGCGATTACTCAAGAGCTACTTGAGAAGCGCTTCAAAAACGTGAAGAGTGCAGTTCACACGCTAGAAAGCCACGACTTCAGTGAAGTGGATGCAGGCTTGTTGATTCCTCTAAAAGAAGTTTCAGACCTAAAAGACGAGATCGACTTCATTCTGAACGGCTCTGTGGAAGTGATTAAGCACGTTGAAGTGCCAGCACTGCCTCAGCACCCTAAAGTGAACGAGAAGCCGACTATGTCGATGCTTATCGCCGATGTAGAAGACTTACACCTGTATGACGTGACTGACGCGGATGTTTACTTCAAACTTCCAGAAAGCTTCAAGAAGCGTTGTAACAAGTACATCGACATCTTGGCAGCAAACCCACGTTTGATTCCTTGGTTCCCAGCGGTATTGATCGGTAAAGATTACGACGAAGCGGTTCGTATTCTTGAAGAGATCAAGCCAGCTCGCATCGTAACCAACAACACGGGTATTGCTTACAAAGCTTACGAGATGGGTATTGAGTGGGTTGCAGGCCCGTTCATGAACACGACCAACTCTCACGCACTGGTTACTCTGAAAGAAGAGCTGAACTGTGCAGGCGCATTCATTTCGAACGAGATCAACAAAGGTCAGATTCGTCATATTCGTCGCCCAGAGAACTTCAAACTGTTCTACAGCATTTACCACCCAATCTTGATGATGACCAGCCGTCAGTGTTTCTTCCAAAGAACCGTGGGTTGTAACAAGCCAAGCATCGAAGCAGGTTGTATGTTGAAGTGTGAGAAAGCGACCACGATTACCAACGTGAAAGGCATCTCTTTTGCGGTTGATAAACAGAAGGGTGGCTACCCAAGCATTTACAACCACGAGCAGTTCTTGAACCACGACGCAGTAACTGACTTCTCTGGTCTGTTCGACGAGTTCTTCATTGACCTAACCAACATCGGTGCAGGTTCTAAAGAAGTGAAAGACAAAGTTGAGCTTATCAAGCATTTCGAAGCGCTACTGAACGGCGTTGAAGGTTCACAACAGAACCTAGAGCAGATGGTTGAAGTTCGAACTAATGCTCAGTACGTGCAAGGTCTATAGCGTACAAGGTTTATAGGGTTCAATGTCTATGGGCTGTAAGGCTTATAGCTTCTAACGCAAAGAGCGTTCAAGGTTTATAACGCTCAACCGCTTATAAGCACTCTGAACCAATAAACAAAAGGCCACTCAATCGAGTGGCCTTTTTAATGTCTGAAACTTTCTGAATCTTTCTCAACCAACGAATACGTTATTCTGTCACGGCTTCTTGTTTGAAGCATGGGCTTTTCAACGTGTTCATCTTTTCGATTTCATTGGTTAAGCGCAGCGAGAGCAGGGCTTTCTGGTTCGAAGCAAAATCAAACATCACGATAGTCGCAGTGCCAACGGTCGTCAGTTTCTGTTGAGCCTTACTGACAATCGCGTATTCCATTGTGAACCGATCATCTTGAATATCGGTAACACGTGAGCCAACCATCAAGGTATCTGGATACGTGACTGGGCGGAAATACTTACAGTAAGTGTCACCAAGAACAGGGCCAACTTTGGTAATCGCCATCTCTTCCATCAACTCAACGTGCTTGAAAAAATCTAAGCGAGCGGTTTCGAAATAGCGAAAATATACAGCGTTGTTAACGTGATTGAGTGCGTCCATTTCTCCCCAAGCGACAGGGATTTCTGTTACTACCGGGTAGTCAGATAATAGTGCTTCCATGCGAACTCTCTTATTGTTATGTAGGGATAAGTTGTTATTGGAATAAAAACCCTACCGCTAAATTAACAAAACTGCAACACGCGTGATTTAAGTTTTTGAAGCTTGAAACCACACAATGTCAGTGACTTAGTTGCACATCCACTCAATAGTTAGGCACTAAGGTGTTTGAATTGCAGCTCAACTAAGCGTTGGTACAATTCGCAGCTATTGATGAGAGACTGGTGGTCGCCGATGTCTACTAGCTGTCCTTTATCGAGCACTGCAATCTGGTCGGCGTGTTTAATTGTTGATAATCGATGGGCGATAATAATCGTTGTTCTGCCACGCATTAACTCTTCTAACGCTTGTTGTACGTGGTGCTCACTTTCGCTGTCTAGTGCGCTGGTTGCTTCGTCCAACAATAGAATATTCGGATCTTTTAGGATGGCACGAGCAATCGCAATACGTTGTCTCTGCCCACCAGAAAGCCTTACACCACGCTCACCAAGAAAGCTGTTGTAGCCATCAGGTAGGTTTTGAATAAACTCGTGTGCGTGCGCTTTCTTGGCTGCTTCGATCACTTGCTCGTCTGTTGCCTGCGGGTTGCCGTAGCGAATGTTATGGAACACATCGTTACTGAACAGAGCAGGTTGCTGCGGCACCAATGCCATCTGCTTTCTCAGCTCGTTCGGATCAAACTGATTGAGTTCAACGCCGCCTAACGTCACTTTACCCACTTGTGGGTCGTAGAAACGTTGCAGCAGTTCGAACAGGGTGGTTTTACCTGCGCCAGACGGGCCAACCAATGCTAACACTTTGCCTTCATGGGCAGTGAGCGTGAGGTTGCTTGTTGCGGGTTGGTCCGGTCTTGATGGGTAACAGAAGGTCACATCATCAAATGCTACTTCTGGCGTTACGTTAGCAAGCGAGGTTGGGTTCGCAACTGGCGCAACAATATGGCTTTCAACTTGTAGGATCTCGATTAAGCGCTCGGTCGCACCTGCCGCGCGTTGCAGTTCGCCCATAACTTCTGAAATCGTACCTAATGACGAAGCAACCATGATTGCGTAGAACACAAACGCGGCTAAGTCACCTGCCGACATAGTGCCGTTGATAACATCACTGCCGCCAACCCAAAGCATGCCTGCAATAGCACTAAATACAATCACGATAACGCCAGAGATAAGAATCGCGCGCTGTTTTACACGTTGGCGACCAATCTCATATGCCTTTTCAACTTCAACCGCGAATGACGCTTTCTCTTGCTCTTCTCGGCTGTAGCTTTGCACCGTTTTAATGTGTTCAATCGCTTCACCTGCGTAAGAACCCACATCAGACATCGAATCCTGACTTTGACGAGATAGGGCTCTGACACGACGCCCGTAGACAAGGATCGGGATCAAGATAAATGGCACCGAGGCCAATACAATCAACGTCAGCTTAATGTTGGTGGCAAACAGCATGATGATTGCACCAATACACATCAACGCGCTGCGCATCGCCATAGAGAACGATGAACCTATGATGCTTTGAAGCAGAGTAGTATCCGTTGTAATGCGCGACATGATGTCGCCACTGCCATTGGTTTCGAAGTAACTCGGATGCAGCGTCACGACATGATTGAAAACCGATAAGCGAATGTCTGCACTCACGCGTTCCCCAACAGAAGAAACCAAGTAGAAGCGGAAGAAAGTACCAATCGAAATCAACACGACCACGACCATGATGAACTGAATCGCGCTGCCTAAATCTGAAAGTGATTGTTGGCTAAAACCTTGGTCGATGAGAAGACGAATACCATGTCCGACTGAGAGGGTTAAGCTCGCTGTGAAGATCAACGCGATCAACGCCGCAATAACACGACCTTTATAAGGCTGAATGAATTTACTCAGCTCAAACAAAATACTGAGGCTTTTTTTCTCAGGTTTGGGTTCTGGCGCTTGTTGAGTCGATCGCTGAGTCTGTCGCTGGTTTGAGTCGAGCGTAGAAGAGACATCGTTTTGCATATGACTGCCTTAATGTGTTGTCGCTTTAAAAATAGATGGCTTGTTGCTAATTGCTTATGACTTATTGCCGGTACTGCGCGTTGTTCGCTGGGAAGTAATTGTTGTTGAGAATAGAACCCATTAAAGCATTTATTGCGCTGTGACGCTCCCCAGGAAACTCAATTTCCAATATTTCATCAACACTAAGTGAATAATTCGAAGCGACCTTAAAGGAAAACTAAGCATTTTGATCCAGTCAGTTGGATAGGGAACCAAGCTATTTAACCTTAATTTTTATGCAAGTAAATTAGCGTTGATAGGAGAGTGCACATATAAACAAGCAACCATGCGATGATTTATAAATTGATAGCAAAACGTTTGCTTTTTATCTCGATATTAGCTTTATCAATGGCTTGCGAGTTTTGGTTGTAAGACCAGTTATAGCGACTGTTTTTTGTGCAATATTTGTTACAAAAATTCAACAAAGTAGTTTTTTATACATTTTTCTTGCATAAAACCTCGGATTGAATAGAATAACCAATAAATGACAATTAATGCAGTATTGTGGCATGAGTATTCAAGTAAAGAGCATCAACAAATCATACGGTGATACCCAAGTTCTTCACGACATCAGTTTCGACTGTGAGAGCGGCGAAACCTTGGTATTGCTTGGCCCAAGCGGCGCGGGCAAGAGTTCATTACTGCGTGTATTGAACCTGCTTGAAATCGCGGACAACGGCGAATTAGACATTGCGAATGAGCAATTCGATTTTTCAAGCCAAATCCAAGAGAAGCAGGGGCTTAAACTTCGTCGTAAAGTCGGCATGGTGTTCCAGCAATACAACTTATGGCCACACATGACGGTGATGGAAAACTTGATTGAAGCACCAACCAAAGTGGCGGGTTTGGATAAGCAAGAAGCGATTAAGCAAGCGCAAGAAGTCCTAAAGACACTTCAACTTGCCGACAAAGCAGACGCTTGGCCACTTCAACTGTCTGGCGGTCAACAACAGCGTGTTGCGATTGCACGTGCGCTGATGATGAAACCGGATGTGTTGTTGTTTGATGAACCAACAGCGGCGCTTGATCCTGAGATCACCAACCAAGTCGTGAGCATTATTAAAGAATTGAGCGGAACGGGCATTACCCAAGTGGTCGTGACGCATGAAGTCGATTTCGCGAAGAAGATTGCTAGCCACGTTCTGTACCTAGAGAAAGGGTACATCGTTGAACACGGCACCAGCGATTCATTCGTTAATCCGCAGACACCTGAGTTTGCCGAGTATCTGACTCATTAAGTAAGTCACTTATTAAAAGAAAGTTGACTCACTAGATCTAGCTAAACACAACATCAATTAAAACAATCAAATTATAAGAATGGCCACAGGCCGCTATTACACAGTATTCGGAGTAACAAAATGAAAAAGATTCTACTAGCTTCACTTATCGGCCTTGCTTCTTTTAACGCAGCGGCTAAAGAAGAAATCAAATTCGCGATGGAAGCAACGTACGCACCATTCGAATACATGGATGAGAACAACCAAATTCAGGGTTTTGACGTAGACTTAGCAAACGCACTTTGTGAAGAGCTGAAAGCAACGTGTACTTTCCACAACCAAGCATTCGATAGCTTGATCCCTGCACTTAAATTCAAACGTTACGATGCGGCTATCTCGGCAATGGACATCACAGAAGCGCGTCTTAAACAAGTGAACTTCTCTAACGCATACTACGATAACTCTGCAGCATTCATTTCTTTCGAAGGCAAAGTCGCAGACCAAGCAGCACTAGAAGGTAAGCGTGTTGGCGTTCAAAACGGTTCTACTCACCAGAGCTTCCTACTTGAGCAAATGACTGGCGTAACAGCGGTACCTTACTCAAGCTACCAAGATGCATTCATCGACATGAAAAACGGTCGTATCGATTCTGTATTCGGTGACACAGCCGTTGTAGCAGAATGGTTCAAGAAAGAAGACAACCTAACGTACGTTGGCGATCAAGTAACAAACCAAGAGTACTTCGGTAACGGCTTTGGTATCGCAGTAAACAAGAGCAACCAAGAACTTGTAGACCAGCTTAACGTTGCACTTGCAGCAGTGAAAGCGAACGGCGAATACGACAAGATCTTCAACAAGTACTTCGGTAAGTAATTTATGGAATTAACGGGTTACTCTTTAGGGCTCGTCGAAGCAAGCTGGATGACTGTTCAGCTTGCGTTCGTAAGCCTATTGGTTGGATTGGTTCTAGCAGTTTTGTTTGCAAGTGGTGAGATGTCTCGTCGTATTGCAATCAAATGGCCAACGACTGCATTTGTGACGATTGTTCGTGGTTTACCAGAAATTCTGGTCGTACTGTTTATCTACTTTGGTTCGACACAAGTTCTGTTCATGATCACTGGCGACTTCATAGAAGTGAGCCCGTTCTTATCTGGTGTTGTTGCACTGTCACTTATCTTTGCTTCTTACGCTTCGCAAACCTTGCGTGGTGCATTAAAAGCAGTAAGCAAAGGGCAGAGAGAAGCAGCAAGCGCGCTTGGTATCTCTCAATCACGTTCATTCTTTCGTATCGTGTTACCTCAAGCGGTAAGACACGCACTACCAGGGTTAACCAACCAATGGTTAGTGTTACTGAAAGACACTGCATTAGTTTCGCTAATTGGCGTAACAGATTTGTTGAAACAAGCACAACTAACATCCGCTGCAACGCACGAAGCATTTACTTGGTACGCGACAGCAGCAGCAATCTACTTGGTCATCACTTTAATCACACAAAGATTGGTAAAAGTGATTGATGGTAAGTTCTCTATTCAAGGTTTGGGTAACAAAGGGGCAATGGCATGAATCAACAATACCTCTCTCAAATGCTTGAAGGCTTAGTGACCAGTCTTCAACTCACAGGCGCTTCATTGCTTGTTGGTTGTATCTTGTCACTGCTGATGACGGTAACGCTAATTCTAAGAATACCGGCGATTCACTGGTTCACTCGTGGCATCATCACGCTGTTCACTGGCACACCATTGTTGGTTCAAATCTTCTTGGTGTATTACGGCCCGGGTCAGTTCGATTGGATTCGTGAAAGCTTCATGTGGACTTGGTTAAGCCAACCTTGGTTCTGCGCAATGTTAGCATTAGCTTTGAACACCGCGGCATACAGCACGCTACTGTTCAGAGGCGCATTCAACGCCATTCCAGCAGGGCAGTGGGAAGCATGTCGCGCACTTGGTATGGACAAAATCGCAACGCTGAAAGTGTTACTGCCATATGCACTACGCCGCGCCGTTCCAGCTTACTCGAACGAAGTGATTCTAGTTTTCAAAGGTACGTCACTGGCAAGCACCATCACCATCATGGATTTGATGGGTTACGCTCAGCGTATCAACGGCCAAACCTACGACACACTTACTGTGTTTGGTATCGCCGGCGCATTCTACTTAGCAGTAAACGGCATACTAACGCTGATCTTCCGCCAAGTAGAGAAGAAAGCCCTCGCATTCGAAGCCGCGTAAGCTAGCCACAAACAAATTTAATTAACGTATAAAGCCTGCCATTTATGTTCGCATAAATGGCAGGCTTTTTTGTTTTTGGGGTATGCGCAGAGGTACTGTTTTTATATCTAGTAGAGCGGGGTTTTTGCGAAATTCATACTATATAGAAATATTCTGCATTTTGTCATTCAATGAGTCTATCTATGTTTTAAGTCACTGAATTGCTGTGATTAATCGTGGTAAATTAATATGCATATGAAACTAGATAGAATGATTCTGTATTTGAATGCAGAATTTTTCAGTCTAATAGCTGTTATGAATCAGGGAGACTTATGAGCACTATTCAAGAACAATTCGAGAAGTTCATTGAAGATTTGATTGCCGAAAATCCAGATAAAGCTAAAGATTTGGATATAGAAATGCTAATAGCAGATATAACACCTGATTTCGTAGATGCAATAGGTGCATCATTGGCCAGTTCGATGCCAGAAATGCTTTCAAATCGCAGGTATGACTACAATTCATTTGCTGATAGGAACGTTGACAGGTGGAAGTCAGGCTTTGATCTTCTAGAAACTCATATCGTGATTTGTACTGAAGCAGGTGAAACCTTAAACTCTGAACATCGCCCTCAAGCAGCGGAACAAGGAGATTTGGTATTTGATCTTTTAGTTCGTCATCATGCGAGAGCCTGCCACATCGCAAATGAAATTTTATGCTTAATGAAAAATGGTTTCCCTGATGCAGCGCATTCACGCTGGAGGGCGTTGCATGAAGTGAGTGCTACTGCATTGTTTATCGCTAAACATGGTCAAGAGTGTGCAGAAAGATTTTACTTTCATGATGTTGTGGATTCCTACGATGCCATGAAAGAGCACCGGAAATATGAAAGCAGACTTCAAGCAAAAGCACCAACAGACACAGAAATACAAGAAGTAAAAAAGGTCTACGATGACCTAATTAAAAAATACGGAAAAGGTTACTCAGGACACTACGGATGGGCCGCTTATTTGTTTCCTGCGCATAATCGTGTTGGCTTTGGTGCAATTGAAAAAGACGTTGGTCTTGAGCACTTACGTCCTTACTATAAATGGGCAAGCCAAAATATTCACGCTGGCTCAAAAGGATTAAGAAATCGTTTAGCTCTCGAAGAATGTGAAGAAGATATATTAGTTGTGGGGCAGAGTAATTCGGGGATGACTGACCCTGCTCATGCGACTGCAATTAGTCTACTTCAAGTGACGAGTGCGTTACTTATGTTAAGACCGTCAATGGATGCAATTGTAATGATGCAAATTGCAACATGCTATTCAGATGATATTGGTAGTGAGTTTCTCAAGTTGTCGAGAAATTCTGATTCATAACAAGCAATTTAAGAGGGATTCCCAACGCTTGGCATTTTTGCTTTTACTCCAGTTTTAGTGTTTATGGCACAATGCTGAATCTTTGTATTGCTAAGCAAGTTAATTGGGAGTCATGCGCTACTCCAACTTGAGAAGGTAGTACAAGTGGAAACTAGAGTTAAAAAGTCGGTTCGGTATCTTACCTTGGGTATTCTTATCTACCCGTTTCTTTACATGATACTCAATTTTATTATCCCGATTCTAATGGCGATTTTGGGCGAAGTTGGTCGCTCGTTAGTTGAAATTCTTGAATATTTCACTTGGTTTATAATGCCTTTTTTTTCGGTGCTCTATTTGTTAGCTTTCTATCATTTTTCACCCATGTTAGGTAAGTGGCATCAATGGGTTGGGTATGCTTTGGTTTTTGCCGCTGTGCTAATGGAAATAGCGATGCCCTGGATGGAATCTGGTCTGGTGTTTAAGACAGCATCTTTTCTATGTCAGCTTTTCGAGATAGGCATTTTGGTTAGTTGCCTGTTCGTTTTTAGCAATAAGTTGAGGCCAAATTCTGAGCTTGGAAGTAACGTATAGCAAGTCTGAGCCTCATCTTACTAGATTGGAGTGCTTATTATCCATCCGAGCTGTTCAAGAGTGATTCACAACACACGGCATTTTAACTATGCCTTTGTATTAGCCATTTAAGAAGTATAAGGCTGCTTCGGCATTGCGTTACTCCGCCTTGAACAGGGCGCACCACTCATCGTGTTGAAATTCATATTGCATCCCCGTTTCAGGGTAAATCGAGACCTATTTCCTTGCCTGAGAAATGAGCAAAAGTAGTATGTGCTTTAGAACTCTACTT
Source organism: Vibrio sp. 10N.261.52.C11 (assembly GCF_041471405.1). Classification (NCBI taxonomy): domain Bacteria; kingdom Pseudomonadati; phylum Pseudomonadota; class Gammaproteobacteria; order Vibrionales; family Vibrionaceae; genus Vibrio; species Vibrio sp. 10N.261.52.C11. The sequence goes on along the minus strand of NZ_JBFROI010000023.1, from coordinate 6,668 downwards.
CTTTAGTCAATTTTTCAGGTAATACGTGAATATACTTCTGATCATACCTACAGTTTTTTTAACTAAATTTATTGGTTTGCAAATGGGATTCACCTATAACCTGTTTTCAGACCCGTTCAGTCTTAAACTTGCTCTGATTGACCTTGGTTTATTTGTCTTTGTCGGTGCACTTCTTAGTTTTATTTACGACAAGGTCAAACATGCACTCAAGAACGTCAGGAAAAATTAGCCTGACATAGCACTGAAAACGGATGCTCAACGGCGTTATTTTCGGCTTACTTCAATTTCAGTGTTTACGTCGCAATGATTTAAGATCTGTTCGTAACGTCACTCACACCTATACATTGTTTTGCTTTCTACGAGGGAATGAACATGAAAAAAGGAATTTTCAAGAACTTGAAGCTGGCATTAGGGATTGGCTTTGGTGTCGCAATTCATCAGTACTTTTTTATGACGGATGGTACGTTTGATTTCTATCGGCCAATTGTGGCGTTTGCTTTTACGTTTGTAGTGAGCAGCATTGGTACACTTCTAATAGAAAGAATCATGCGTAACAGGGAGGCTAAAGGGGAATCATGACTAAAATCTATTTCGTATGTGGCTTTATCGGTTCGGGTAAGACGACTTACTCGAAAGCGCTTGCAGAAAAGCATGGCGCCTTTCGTTTCTCAATCGATGAGTGGATGATTCCTTTGTATGGCGAGCATATGGAGCGTGAGGTTTTTGATAGCCGGCTGGCTACGTTACAAGGTTTATTCAAGGACTCTGCAATGCAGCTCTTTTCTTTGGGTGTCCCTGTGATTTTTGACTTTGGTTTTTGGCGTGAGTCTGATCGGGATTCTTTTACAAGCTGGGCATCAAACCTAGGTGTGGACAGCGAAGTTCACTATCTTGATGTTCCGTTTGAGACTTGCAAGGAGAGAGCATTCAGCCGTAACTCGGAACTGAATGGTAGGTCTTATGAAATGACACCTGAAATGTTAGATCTGTTTTGGTCTTGGTTTGAGGTTCCAACTTCAAACGAAAATGTTGTTTGGGTTCAACAGGAAGCTCAAAAAGGTATGTAGTTAGGCGCGCAGGTGAGAGGTGTTTTTGTTATCTAGCTTGTGTTCTAAGTCTTCCGTTACATTGGGTTTATGAAAGTCTGAGTCGTCCATCGAATAGTAGAGTAACAAGGGCATTTCTCATGCCGTATTTTTGGTAATTAGTTCTTCCTGTCGATTATCGAATTTGTCCTAAACCCACTATTAAGGCAGGGAACCCCAATGAATAGAACGCTATGGTTCGCACTCATTTCGCTTTTGTTTTCAATGACAATGGTATTTTGTACATACAGTTATGGCATAGAGAGCCACGTTGAAGTAATTACACTCACTTTAGTACTGTCTGGCCCTCTGATTTTTACATTTGCGCTTGTTGTCATTTTTTGTGGCGCACCAGTTATTAACAAGTACAAGTTACTTGGAACCATCGCAATTTGTGTGCATGGATTTACAGCCTCACTGCATGTGCTGTGGAACGGTTTTATGTTTGTCGATGTGATTAATAAACAAGGCTTAGGTCCGGGACAAGGTTATTCTGGTTTGATACTTTGGGTTGGTAGTATCAAGGCGATGCTACTTGGTTTGGTTGTGGGAGTATGCCTGCATTACTTGCTACGATTTTTTAGAAAGGCTGCAGTAAGATAACTGTTGGCTAGTTAGTTGATTGTTCGTTGTCTATAGGAGTTGCCACTGTGTTTTATAGTAAGGAATCCAACAAGGGATTGCTGCTCATCCTTGTTGCGATAAGTGCTTTCATTGTCGTTACCTCGGATAATAACCCTGGGACATTAATCGCTCACGCCATCAATGGTTTAATTGCTTTGCTCTTTTTCTCCATGACAATTGAGGTTAAAGACAATGTACTAAGCTGGTATTTCGGCTTTGGTTTTTGGCGTAAGAATGTAGAAGTGTCAGACATTACAGAGACATCGTTTTATCAAAGCAAGTGGTATCAAGGTATTGGTATCCGAATGCTGAGCGATGGTTGGTTGTATAATGCATCGATAGGTTCAGCGCTTAAGTTAAGCCTAAGCAATGGAAAGCATGTTTACATTGGTTGTAAGGATACGGACGGTTTAAAGCTGGCGTTGAAAACCGCTAACGAACAGATAACGCAAAAGTGATTTACGAGGCTTGGCACTTTTCGTTTTGAGTTGGACTAATTTTTAAGGCTGTATGCTTTAAGTGAGCTGCATTTTAATATCTCAACAAGTGGATCGGAGGTTCAATGGACCAAGCAATCAAAACACATTTCGACGAGTATCCCGATGATGTTCGAGCTCGGCTTGAAGAGTTGCGTTCATTAATCTTTGAGCTTTGCTCTGATTTGGAACTAGCTGAAGTCGAAGAGTCTCTGAAATGGGGCGAGCCGAGTTACAGCGTTAAGACGGGCAGCCCAATTCGAATCGACTGGAAATTGAAGTCACCAAACAACTATTACTTGTTCTTTAACTGTCAAACGAAGCTAGTCGACACATTCAGAGAATTGCACGATGGCACATTGGTATTTCAAGGTAATCGGGCAATCGTCTTGAACCTAACTGAACCACTTCCCAAAGCACCAATCAAGCAGTGCTTAGAGTTAGCCTTAACTTATCAACAACGAAAACATCTACCGCTTCTTGGCGCGTAATTCTTATGTGTTGTCATTATATTTCTTAAACAGGTTTTCTGTGTTCTAGCTATCACTCTTTAAAGTGCTAAGACTGTACCATCTTGATTAGTATCAAGAGGCTAGGGAATCTCTATAACCAACGCTGATTGTATTGCTTACCGTTTAAAAAGGTGTTCTAGTCACCTTGTATTTCAAACTTAAAAGGAAGTTGTATGAATTTAGATAAAGCCAAAAAACGTATCGCAAAGCAGGTTAAAAAAGGCGACCACGGATACCCAAAAATCACGTTAGCGTATTACGGGACGACCAAAGATCTCGCAACGGAAGTCGCGGTTCAATTTATGCTGGGTGAGGGCGATGGTGTTCAAGAAGAGCGTTTTTCTTGTGAAACCGAAATCCGAGATAATGAGTTAGTTCAAACGACGTTACTCAAGATAATCGAGCGAGCAAATGTTAACTCAGTGATTGAAGTTGAAGGCGTGGCTGTTCTTTAGTTTGCTTTAGCCTGGAAACGAAGCCAACACGAGAACTCAGGTGTATAATCCACATTTTTATCAAATTGGGCAGGACACATGGCGATCTCGTTTGAAACTCAAAGACTAAAAGTAGAAGAAGTCGCAGGTGAACTTACTGTTCCTGAACGTTCGGCTCTGCTTGAGCGAGTACCTGGCATTCTAATCCCGTCAGTCGTTGAAAACCTTCCACCATACTTTCATGGTATTGTGTCAGGTGAGCTGGCTGAAATTTGGCTCGACCGAATGTTGTCGGAGAGCCGCTTACTTCAAGTGAAATCCAACGATAATCAATTAATTGGTTTTCTGTTCGCTTATGTAGAAGACGAAAGTGATGCTCATATTGGCTACTTGCTTGCAGAAGAATGCTGGGGCAAGGGTTTCGCGAGTGAGTTATTGCAGAGTTTCATCACAGAAGTCGCAAAAACCGAGTCATGGTCCACACTGATTGGCGGTGTCGACCGTTCAAACATAGCCTCTACACACTTACTTAATAAGCTAGGTTTTGTTGAGCAAGCCTCTGACGAAAGTGCCGTGGTTTTCTATGAATATAAGCTTTCTCGTCTTAATTCTTAATTCTTAATTCATAATTCTTAATTCTGAGCTCTCAGCTCTTAATTTCTAATCCCTAACTCAAGCCACATCTGCGTTATACATTCATTGCCAATGTTTACGTCAATTGATAGGGAAGAAACCTTATTACACCATTCAACTGAGAACCGAGAGCAGCGAGTCTAGTTAACGTGGGCTAATTCGGCACTCTGTGTTTCATTAGCGACTCTCCAATCGCCCCCTAAGGCTTTATAGAAAACAGGCTTTGTATCCACATTAGACCATACTGGTTTAGCGACCTCGACCATCTACCATTACGATGATTGTTTTAGAGATGATGCTGAGATCAGCGGCAATCCAAGACTTAACCGAACATAGGCTTAGTGCATAACTGTGGTCAAAACCTACTTTACGACGTACATCATCAATACAGGTGTCGTAACCTTGATTTACTTGTGCAAGCCCTGTAATACCAGGCATTACACCGTATGTGCGGTCGGCAAAGTAAGGAATTTCGTTCTCTAGTTTGGTGTAAAAAGTAGGGCGTTCAGGGCGCGGGCCAATTAGAGACATTTCACCTTTCAGTACATTGATCAGTTGTGGCAGTTCATCAAGACGTGTCTTTCTCAAAAAGCGGCCAACAGGCGTGATTCGTGGGTCATTCGCGGTAGCCCAAACTGCACCAGAGCGAGTTTCTGCATCCTCGTACATGCTACGGAATTTCATGATCTCAAAGATTTCCATTTTCTCCGGTGTCGATTTACCAACGCGCAATTGACGGTAGAAAATAGGGCCACGAGAAGTGAGTGCAATCGCCATCGCAATCAACGGAAATACGGGCGCTAGCAAAATCAAAGCAATCAGTGAGCTTACAAAATCGAAAGTACGTTTAGCACGTGAGATTTTGTATTGGTATAGGTTTTGGGTAGATAGCTGTTCAATGTTAATCATAATAAGTCCTTAATGATTTGCTCGTGTCCAAGGTGAGTTTTCTAGTCCGATTAGGTAACGAATGCCACCAATGAAGTTGGCGTAGTGTCCAACTATCAAATAAGAGATTAATGAAATAGGTTTGTTTACTAGACGCTTTGGCAAGATGCAACCAAGGACGCCAATGGTATAAACGGCAACTTGAGCCCATAACAGCGCTTCAAATACCAAGTAGTTGCTAAGTAAGATTGAGCACACTAAGCACACAATCATTAAATAGGGAGTGAGTAGGCGAAGTCCTTTTCCTGAAAAGAACGCAAACGCGATGCCTTTAAACTTCGGGCTGAACAAGGCAAATAATCGAATCGCTTGTTGCATGTTGCCCGCTGAAATACGAAGTCTTCTTTTGAAGTCTGTTTCTAGGTTCGATTCTTCTAGCTCTAATGCAACCATTTGGGTTTCGTATTCGGCGATGTAACCTTGTTTAACGATTTGCATCGGTAAGATGAAATCATCATTAATAGTGTTGAGTGGAAGCAGTTCAAACAGGTGTGTTCTAAACAAGTAGAAAGCGCCATGAGAACCCAAGCTAGAACCTAATGAAGCCTCAGACTCTTTAACCGCGGTTTGGTACTGCCAATACGTGTTTTCGCCTTCATTGCCTGTTGGACAAAGTTGATACGTTGCGTTTACCACTCCAACCTTGTCACTTTCAAAATGAGCGGCAGCTATAAGCAAAGCATCCAATGAAATAAGGGCAGAAACATCACTCATCGCCGTGATATCACTGGTTATACGTGTCACTTCATCATTAACAACCGCGACTTTACCTCGGTTTACTTGATGGTCATGTATCTCAAAATAAACATCACTGCACATCGCTTCTTGTATGGTCATTTGTGCAATGGCGACTGTGTTATCAGTGCAACCATCGCAAGCGATAATGACTTCCAACTTCTTTTTTGGGTAATCGAGTGAAGCAAGGTTACGAATCTTGTCTGCGATCCACTGTTCTTCGTTAAATGCAGGAACAAGAACGGTGATGGTCGGCAACGTGCAATCTTGCTGTTCCTCTTTGTAGCAACGATGACTCTCTTCAACATTGCGTGCGGGGTGGCTTTTCGCATACCAACGCAGTAACAAAGGGTAGGCTGCGTGATGATAGACAATCAACGCACCTGAAAACAAACAAAGTCCCGCAAGCAACCAATCAATCATGCGTAAGCTCCTTCTGATATATCGTTGTAAGACGAAACCATTTTGATGATGTCGAAGTTTTCGAGTACGTAACGACGAGGTGACAAAAAGCGTTCATTTTGCTTTTCTAATAGCGCACTAGCTAACCCCACAATGCTGCCGCTTTTGACGAGGGCGCCGCTGACTGGACATAAGGTTTCATCGACGGCACCAACGTCCATTGCGACGGTTGGAATATTGCATGCTTGAGCTTCAAGTGTAGAAAGCGGCAGCCCTTCGTGGCGTGAAGGTAGGCAGAACGTATCCAACGCTCCGTAAAACGTGGTCATGTCTTCAACTAAGCCAAGAAAGATGACTCGGTCACTCAGATTCAAGCGGCTAGTCAGTTGCTCTAGTTGATTGCGTTTAGTACCGCCGCCAGCCAATGCGACAACCATGTTTGCAGGTAAAAGAGTCAGTGCTTTAATAAGTTGGTCTTGGCCTTTGACATGTTCTAGTCGACCTGCACAACCGATGATGTGTTTGTCTGTCGGCAGGTTTAGTTTTGCTCTCGCGTGTTCTTTCGACATCGGCTTAAACTTCTCACAATCAACGCCATTTTTGATGGTAATGATGTTCTCATAAGAAAAAGCAGTGCGTAGTTGGTTATAAACACGTGTCGCGTCGGCAACTAACGTTGGTTGAGCAGCTTTTAATGCAAGCGCTTGTAATCGACGACGTTTGTTGTTGTTCAGATGCCAAGCGTCATGTTCGGTATGGATTCGAGTTGGAACCCCGGTTACGCGAGCGGCATAACCAGCGGGCGTTGTTGATCAAATC